>JAEWNJ010000136.1 GCA_023392795.1 Candidatus Cloacimonadota bacterium | reverse complement strand
GAGATCAACATATCGATGCATTGCCCTGTGTTTTGAGCGTGAGCAAACACTCCGCCAGCACCGATCAGGATGTCTATATCGCTGGGGTAAAAGGAGTAAGACTCTTCCTTTTCGATGTAATGAAACTTCTCTTCATACTTGTCGCGGCCTTCCTGCTTGATAATATCCAGATAGCCGATCTTTCGAGTGTTGTAGTGCATTTGCCGATGCTGTTCATACGCCATGTGAATGGCAGCTTTGGCAAGAACGTGTTCGATGCGAAACTCCAGCTCTGAAATCGGATCCACAGTAGGGTAGAGGCTTTTGTTTCCAATATAGTTACGAGCCACATCCTCATCAATCTCAGGGGGCAGCATACTCATCACATTGTCGATTCCCTTCTCTTTCAGGACATTAAGCGCGCTGTAACTCATACCCAGATTTGCGCTCACAGTGCGTTGAAAGTGACCGTTAATCCTGGTAAAAACGTCTGTAGTGGCGCCTCCGATATCAAAGGCAATCAGGTTCTTATTATCTTCACCCAGACTCTGCATGGCTCTGAGAACACCTGAAGGAGTTGGGAGAATGGGACTACTCACTACCTTCTTGATACCGGCATATCCTGGAGCTCTTTCCATCACATTTTCCATAAAGAGCTCTTGAATCTTATCCTGGGTAGGCTTTAGGTTTTCTACATTTAATCCGGGGCGAAGGTTAGGCATTATATGCAGGTCAAAATCACGAGTGATCATATTACGGATCATCTCGGCGGCGTCTTTATTGCCCGCGTATAGAGTGGGTATCTTATCTTTACTCTGATACTTTGGCACTGGCTTGGCGATGCGCAGTATCTCTGCCATTCTAAGTACACTGCTTAGTGCCCCTCCATCGGTGCCTCCGCACAGAAGGATCATATCCGGACGCAGATTACGCATTGCCTGCATTTGCTCCACAGCCTTACGTTTGTCGTCGATTGCAAATACATCCAGGATCACTCCTCCAGCACCATACGCGGCTCTTTTGGCTGAACTACCACTGTCAAAGAGGGTTAATCCGATCACCAGGATCTGTAATCCACCGCCTGCGCTGCTGGTGCTAAGATAGCTCACTTCATCTGAGAAACCAAGCTCATCGTGGTCTGTGGAAGAGTCAATAATCTTGATTTCGCTCTGCTTTTCCAGTTCATGAGCAGCCGACAACACTCCGATCTTGACGTCATTATCTGGCTCTTCCACGCTGGTGTTGGCATGGGCAATGCCCAAGATTTGGCTGGTTTCCGTGTGGATAAGGATACCCTTGGTAGTGGTGGATCCGATATCTGTAATGAAGATGTAGGGCTTTAGAGCGGACATACAAGCCTCCCAGTGGCTGGCGATATTCAATTTAGTTTGAAATTAACCTGACTGATCCAGAGGCTATGGGTTACACTACTCCGGCTCGGATTAGATCGTGCATATGTAGCATTCCGACCGCCCTACCTTCAGAATCGGTAACAGGAAGCATGGTAATACTATGCTTCTCCATCAGGTTCAGCGCGCTGACGGCGAGTTCCTCAGGATGAATGGACTTCGGATTTACCGTCATGCACTCTTTGGCGGAATAGCTGAGCAGGTTTTCTTTCTTCTGTTCAATCTGTCGTCTCAGGTCACCATCAGTGATGATGCCCGTGAGGATGCCATCTGTGTTTTCTACGATGGTGCAGCCCAGCTTTTTAATACTCATTTCCAGGATGCTATCCATCAGTGGTGTGTCGTCGAACACTCTTGGCAATTCATCCCCTTGATGCATCAAGTCTTTCACCTTCAGGAGCAGCCTTTTACCGATTGCTCCGCCGGGATGGAAACGAGCAAAGTCATTGAGTGAAAAGTTCTTGTCATTAAGCAGTGCGATGGCCATTGCGTCACCTAAAGCTAGCGCGACGGTTGTACTGGCAGTAGGAACCATGCCCAGGGGTTCCAGGTTGGCATCGACCCTGGTGCAAAGCACAGCATCAGAAGCCTTTGCCAATTGCGAATCTGGATTGCCAGTGAGGCTGATCAGGGGAATGCCGATAAACTTGATAAAGGGGATGATGGCCAGCATTTCGGACGTATTTCCACTATTGGATACTGCCACTACCACATCCTGCGCACTCAGCATACCGAGATCTCCGTGAATACCTTCTGCGGCATGCAGGAATATGGAACTGGTCCCCGTACTGGCAAGGGTTGCGGAGATCTTCCGGGCGATAATGCCGGCTTTGCCGATGCCAGTAAGCACTACTTTGCCACGGCACTCTTTGAGCAGTAGAAAAGCTTTTTCTACCTGAGATTTATCAAGGGCTTCCGCCACCGTGGTGATGGCAGAAGCCTCTTTCAATAGTTCTTCCTGGATGACTGCATAAATGCTCATAGTTCGCTTTTCAGAGTAGATAGAGCAGCATCAAAACTCATTGCACCCAAATCACCTTTTGTATGTCTTCGCAGGGTAAGAGTGCCTTCTTCAGCTTCCATCTTGCCCACGATGCACATGTAAGGAATCTTCATCAGCTCTGCTTCACGAATCTTGTATCCGATTTTCTCGCTACGATAATCCACTTCCGTACGCAGCCCCTCGGCGTAGAAGCGTTCCTGCAGACCTTTCGCATAATCCATCTGAGCGTCTGTGATGGGCAGGATCATCATCTGGGTGGGAGCGAGCCACAAGGGCAAATTGCCGCCGTGATACTCCAGTAAAGTGGCAAAGAAGCGTTCCACCGAACCCAATACAGCACGGTGAATCATATATGGACGATGTGCTGTGTTATCCGCTCCAATATACTGCATGTCAAAGCGTTCAGGTAGATTGAAGTCAAACTGGATGGTGGTACACTGCCAGGCTCTACCGATGGCGTCCTTGATCTTGATATCAATCTTCGGGCCATAGAAAGCGCCACCGCCCTCATCCACGTCAAAAGGCAGATTCAACTTATTCAAAGAGGCTTTCAGACTTTCCGTAGCCATCTCCCAGTCTTCGTCCTTACCCACAGATGCTTCGGGTTTGGTGGATAGATAGATCATGAACTCCTTGAAGCCGAAGGATTTTAGCATATCCAGAGAGAAGACAATGAGTTTCTCCACTTCATCGCTCACTTGATCCGGAGTACAGATGATATGCGCGTCGTCCTGAGTGAAGCCACGCACCCGCATCAATCCGTGCAATACCCCGCTGCGTTCATAGCGGTACACGGTACCAAGCTCAGCCAAACGAACAGGTAGTTCCCTATAGCTATGGTGATTGGCGTTATAGATACTTAAGTGGAAGGGGCAGTTCATGGGTTTGATATAATAGTCCTGACCTTCCACGTCCATCTTGGAATACATGTTTTCTTTGTAAAATCCCAAGTGACCGCTGGTCTCCCAGAGATTACTACGTCCCACATGCGGGGTATAAATCAGCTTATAGCCGTTCTTCAGATGCTGATCTTTCCAAAAAGCCTCGATCTGATGCCGGATCATGGCGCCATTGGGATGCCATAACACGAGCCCCGCGCCTACTTCATCATTTATCGAGAAGAGATCCAGGTCTTTACCCAGCTTGCGATGATCGCGTTTTGCCGCTTCTTCCAAGAAGGTGAGATACTCGTTTAACTCCTTGTTTGAAGGGAAGCTGATGCCATAAATTCGTTTGAGCATCTTATTCTTCTCGTCACCGCGCCAGTAGGCACCAGAGCTTTTAAGCAGTTTTACCGCTTTGATCTTCCCCGTGGATGGAATATGCGGTCCGCGGCACAGATCAATGAAGTCACCCTGAGTATAGGTGCTGATCACGTCCGAGTCGGGAATCTCGCTCAAGATTTCCAGTTTGTAATTCTCACCCATATTGCGGAAAATATCCATGGCTTCAGATTTACTGAGTTCCCGGCGGGAATAGGGGAGATCCTGCGCGATCAGCTCTTTCATGCGTTCTTCGATCTTGACCAGATCCTCATCACTAAAGGGTTCATCTCGATCGAAGTCATAGTAAAAACCTTGCTCGATGGCAGGGCCAATGGTTACCTGTACATTGGGATAGAGCTGTTTGACCGCCTGCGCCATCAAGTGGGCGGTACTGTGCCAATAAAGCTCTTTACCTTCTTCGGTTTTAAAAGTATGTATTACTACGCTGGCATCACTATCAATGATGCAGCCGATGTCACACATTTTTCCGTTTATCTCTGCGGCCAATGCTGCGTCAGCAAGGCGCGGACTAATATCTGTGGCAATGTCAAGAGCGCTAACCGCTCCGGGGTATTCTTTCTTGCTTCCATCAGGAAGACTAATAATCACTGACATAATTACTCCATATTCTACACATTACAGGCAAGAAATGATAGACCATAATTCTTGTCAAGTACGCTCTTTCAGTCTGAGCATGCGAAGACTATTCAGGATGACCAGCAAGGTTACTCCCACATCGGCGATGATGGCTTCCCACAATCCCGATATGCCGCTCAGCCCCAATGCCATCACCAATAGCTTGATCCCCAGAGCGAGGATGATGTTTTGCCACAACACTCTATTGGTCGCTCTTGAGATCCTGAAGGCAAATTCAAGCTGCTCCGGCCGATCATTCAACAATATCACATCCGCGCTTTCCACTGATGCATCAGCGCCAATGCTTCCCATCGCGATGCCCACATCCGCTCTTGCCAGGACGGGAGCATCATTCAAGCCATCACCGCAAAACGCCAGCCCTCCTTCGCCAGATGCAAGTAACTCCTCTACTTTACTTAGCTTTTGTTGGGGTAAAAGCTCAGCGTGATAACCATCCAAGCCAAGCTCTTTGGTCACTGCGGCTGCTTTCGCATCACGATCTCCGGAGAGCATGATCATATTTTTTACGCCATAACCACGCAGACTGTTCAAACTCTCTTTCATTCCAGGTTTCAACTCATCCGATAAGAGTGCGGCACCAAGGTAAATGGCATTCTTCGCCACATGCACGCAACTGGAAGTACCACAATCCACAAGGTCCAGATAGCCCAGATCGCGAAAGAACTTCTCCGAGCCCGCACTGTAATCTGCGCCATCATAGGACAGCGTGATTCCCTTACCCGGAACTTCGAGAAAGGACGATAAATGCCTGGTGTCAAACTGCCGGGAAATGCTTCTCTTCACTGCCAGGGCAAAGGGGTGGTTTGAGGTATATTCACAATAATACAAGGCCGTTTCGAGTTCTGCAGGATCCACATCGTCCTTGGTAATGATCTTGTCCAATCTCAATTCCCCAGTGGTTAGCGTGCCGGTTTTGTCAAACACCAGAGTCTTGATGCTTCTGAGCGCGTCCAGATAGACGCTGCCTTTGAAGATGATGCCTTTACTGGCTGCGATTCCGATCCCGATGTAAAAGGAAAGCGGAATCGAGATCACGAGGGCGCAAGGGCAACTGACGATCAAAAAGACCAAGGCACGTTTAAACCAAATCGCTGCAGGCAGACCCAGGGCCAGCGGGATCAAGAATACCAGTAGTGCAGAAAAAACCACAGCAGGTGTATAGTATCTGGCAAAGCGAGTGATGAAGCGTTCTTGGCGCGACTTTCGCGATCCGGCATTCTCGATCATGCTCATGATCCGGCTGACCATACTCTCAGCTTCGTTTCTGGTAACAGATATTTCCAAGAGACCGCTGTTGTTCAGACAACCGGCATATACATCGTCTCCGCTGGATACGAGCAAGGGCTCCGACTCGCCGCTAATGCTGGATGAATCCAGAGTACTGTTGCCAGAGGATACCTTCCCATCTGCGGGAATCCTTTCTCCCGGATAAACAAGAACGGTATCACCTACTTTCAGATGACCCAGCTTGACATCCTCAATACCCTGAATAGTTTTCAGATGCGCCTTTTCAGGTTTTAAGCTTAACAAGCTGGTAACCGCTTTGCGGCTCCTTGAGAGGGCTCTTTTCTCCAGATACTGCCCCAATTCGTAGATCACCATCACAGCAATAGCCTCAGTGTATTCGCCCAGGTACATCGCTCCAATGCTGGCTATACTCATCAGAAAGTGCTCAGCCATCAATTGCTTGGAGAATATTTCTTTTAGGGCAGCCCGAAGTATTCTGGCAGAAACCAGGAAATAGGCCACGATGATCAATATCTTCTGCAAGAGGGGATAAATCACAAGAAACTGACTGATTCCGAGCAATACTAATCCACCCTTAAGCAGATATGGATAGATGCCTGTATCCACATCCTCGGCTGTACCAAAGTCATGGATACTAACCCCGGGTTCAATTCTAGCGGCGATCTTGTTCAACAACTCCAGGGCTTCAGAACTATGCGTATGATACTGAATCGTGAGCTTTTTATTCATGAAATCAAGATTTACCCTACTCACATCTGCGAGATTTGCGATTGCTGATTCAATCTTTGCACTGCAGCCGGCACAGTCTAGATTGCGAACATCATATTCCTTTATGATCATGACTGCTCCTCCAAGTGCTCCAGCGCCACATCAAAGAGATTCTTGATGTGCTGATCGTCGAGAGAGTAATAAACTACAGTTCCCTCTTTTCTGGTTTTCACCAATCTACTGAGCCGCAGAGTTTTCAATTGATGAGAAACCGCGGATTGTTGCATCCCGGCAAGGGTGGAGAGGTCTGCCACGCACAATTCAGCCTTGGACAAGAAGTAGAGAAGCTTCAACCTTGAGAAATCACCGAATACTTTGAAGAAATCTGCCAGTCGTTCCATAGTCTCAGCGTGAGGTAGTCCACTTACAATGTTGGCTATCTCTTTGTCACCTATCTGTTTGCACTTGCATTGCTCGTTCATCAGGTCTCCTATATATGAGTGTATGCTCATATATTAATGGATTATCCGATCATGCCAAATTCTTTCTTTCCCCCTTGAAGGCGCTAATGACTGACTGATCTAAACCTTATCAAGCCTTAATTTCTAAGGCTTGATAAGGTCTTGATAAAGGAGTGAAAAACGCCGTCAAAGGGGCATGAGGGCACAAAAAATGGGCAACAATAAAGCTGCCCATAGTATTTTTCCTGGATAGCAGGAGTGGTTTATCCGGAATCCGAATGAGTCCTCATTTCAGAGCAGCCTGAATAGCGCTAATCAGATCTGGATCATCAGGGGTTGTGCGCGATCCGAAACGGGCGATCAGTTTGCCTTCCTTAGAGATTAGGAACTTGTTGAAGTTCCAGCTCACTTTGCCGGCAAAATTGGGATTATCATCCTTGGAAGTGAGCCAGTCGAAGAGGGGGTGGATGTCTTTGCCTCTAACTGATATCTTGGCAAAGAGCGGAAAACTGACGCCAAAATTAATCCGGCAAAAGTCCGCAATATCGCTATTATCGCCTGGTTCCTGATTCATGAAGTTATTGGCGGGAAAGCCCAGGATCACCAGACCCTGGTCTTTGTAGTCCAGGTACAGCTTTTGTAAACCGTCGTACTGCTTGGTAAAGCCGCATTTGCTGGCAGTATTAACCACCAGAATTGCCTTGCCCCGGTATTCATCCAGGCTCGCACTGCTGCCATCAATGCGTTGGGCATTGAAGTCATATATGGTTCTTGCTTCTGTCATGTTGAACACTCCTAAAAGAGTAATAATCAGAACCATAAGTGTTTCTTTTATGTAGTTCATGATCATTTCCTTGGTAGTTATTTGATAGGTATATAATAATCCAACATGGGCTTTGACACCAGTAATATCAGCAAGCATAACTAAGCTTTGAGAGCGTTAAGTAGTGGAGTAACGATTTTCATTGACGCTTTTCTAAACGTCCATAAAAGTGAAAATGATGAATGACATTAAGGAAGAGTGCTTTATGAAAAAGGATGTTCTAATTATCGGTGCCGGCCCCGGGGGATTGACTGCCGGGATGCTTTTACAGAACAGAGGCTACAACGTAACAGTGTTGGAGAAGGCTGACCGGGTGGGTGGCCGTAATGCTCGAATAGAACTTGGGGATTATCGTTTTGATACTGGTCCCACATTTTTAATGATGAAGTTTATCCTCGATGAGATGTTTAACGCAGTAGGGCGGAAGACCGAGGATTATCTGCAAACTCACAGACTTGATCCCATGTATCGGCTTTACTTTCCGGAGTTTGAGCTGGATATCAGGAATGATCTAAAAGATATGCGTGAAGATGTGGCCAGACTATTTCCTGGTGAAGAGGATGGGCTGGATAAATTCATGCAGCGGGAGAAGAAACGTTATGATCGGCTCCTGCCTTGTTTACAGATACCATATCATACTCCGCAAAGCATGGTTTCCAAACACTTTTTGGGTGCTATCCCGATCATGTCCATTGGGAAATCCCTGTATGGCGAACTGGGTAACTATTTCAAGAGCGAAAAGCTGCGGCTCAGCTTCACCTTCCAATCCAAGTATCTGGGCATGTCTCCTTGGGATTGTCCCGCAGCATTCACCATCATCCCCTATGTGGAACATCATGAGGGGATCTATCATGTGATGGGCGGACTAAACAGAATCTCGGAAGCGATGGCCAAAGTGATCGCAGAAGATGGCGGTAAGGTCATGTTGAACAGCACCGTAAAGGAACTGATTCTGGAAGGTAAAAAAGTGAAGGGTGTGAGGATGATGGATGGCAGCGAACTGTTTGCCGACGCTGTCTTTATCAATTCCGACTTTGCGCACTCCATGTCCAGCTTGGTTGCACCGGGGACGCTAAAGAAATACAATCGTTCCAAGCTGAAAACTATGGGCTATTCCTGCTCAACTTTTATGCTGTATCTGGGAGTGAACAAAAAGGTGGATCTGCCGCATCACAATATCCGCTTTAGCCCCACATACAAAGAAAATGTGAGCGATATCTTCGATGCCAAGACCCTGCATGAAGATACGGCATTCTATCTGCACAATCCATCCGCCCTTGATCCCTCGCTTGCTCCGGAGGGCAAATCTGCACTGTATGTGCTGGTTCCGGTTGCCAATAATAAGAGCGGCATAAACTGGGAACGTGAAAAGA
Organism: Candidatus Cloacimonadota bacterium; assembly: GCA_023392795.1. Lineage (GTDB taxonomy): Bacteria > Cloacimonadota > Cloacimonadia > Cloacimonadales > Cloacimonadaceae > UBA5456. The sequence continues at coordinate 55,063 of JAEWNJ010000136.1, read as the reverse complement.
AGCGGTATCGCGATCAGGTGATCAAGCTGATCATGCAGCACATACCCTCTCTGGAGGATCTGGATCAACACATTGAGGAAGAACTTATCATCACCCCGGCAGATTGGCAAAATCACTACAACGTCTATTTTGGGGCTACCTTCAATCTTGCTCATAGCCTGGATCAGATGCTGTACTTCAGGCCTCGCAACAAGTTTGAAGAGCTGGAAAATTGTTATCTCGTGGGGGGAGGCACGCATCCTGGATCGGGGCTGCCCACCATATACGAATCAGCCCGCATCAGCGTGAATCTCCTTACTGGATTGGGAATATAACGCTGAGTTAACAAGGTTGTTAGCGCTTCACAGCAAGATTGTGGGGCGCTTTTTCCATACCTCATGCACAGCGCCTGATGGAGATAGCAAGCTCAGACTTGAGCCACACTTTTTCTTGACATAGCAGGGCTTCTCAAATCTTTTAAGCCAAAAGACCTGAAATAGGTATCATAGTATGCTAATATATACTCACTAAAGGAGTTTGGATAATGGAGCAATCCCGCATTACCGAGCACCCAATTCTGGAGGTTCCAGAATACAAGATGATCGGTTTCTACTTCAATGGGAAACATTTGGAGGCCCGCGAGGGTGAAATGATCTCGTCTGCGCTGATAGCTAATGGGATCGACGTTTTTGGCCATCATCACAAGGACGGCTCGGCACAGGGTATCTTCTGTGCCAATGGTCAGTGTGCCAAATGCACGGTAATCGCCAATGGAGTTGCCGTAAAGTCATGTATGACCCCAGTGCAGGTAAACATGATAGTATCCAGTGCTGAAGGGCTCCCCGTGCTACCGGAAGATCAAGAACCAATGGAGTTTAGTCCTTTGGAAGAACTGAATTGCGATGTACTGATCATTGGTGGTGGACCCGCAGGTCTGTCGGCAGCCATAGAGCTTGGTAAACATGGTGTGGATACGCTTTTAATAGACGATAAAAACCGCCTGGGCGGCAAGCTGGTACTGCAAACACATAAGTTCTTCGGTTCGGAAGAAGATAGCCGCGCTGGTACCAGGGGACACCATATTGGTATGATACTGGCAGATAATGTGGCAAATTATCCCTCAGTGAAGACCTGGCTCAATAGCACCGCGCTGTTTGTTTTCAGCGATCAAAAGGTCGGCATCCTGAAAGATGGAGTATATAAACTGGTACAGCCAAGATTGATCTTGAACGCTGCTGGGGCCAGAGAGAAGTTCCTGCGTTTTCCGGGTAACAAACTTGCACGCATATACGGAGCCGGAGCATTTCAGACTCTGGTAAACCGCGATCTTGTTCGTCCCACCAAGCGGTTGTTCATTATCGGTGGGGGTAACGTGGGGCTAATTGCTGCTTATCACGCTCTTCAAGCTGGAATCGAAGTAGTGGGTCTGGCAGAGGCCATGCCCAAGTGCGGCGGATATAAGGTTCACGCTGATAAACTCAAACGTTTTGGTGTTCCTGTCTATACTTCACACAGCATTCAAAGCGCAAACGGCGATGAGACTGTGGAAAGCGTTACCATCGCAGAAGTGGATGCCTCATTCAAGAGTATTCCCGGGACTGAAAAAAGCTTTAGCTGCGATACCATATTGATCGCCGTGGGGCTGGATTCACTTAGTGAGTTCACCCTCGAAGCCTCGGCCGCAGGCATTCCAGTTCATTCTGCCGGTGATGCGTTGGAGATAGCCGAGGCCAGCTCCGCCATGTTCAATGGGAAAATCGCAGGGCTAAAAATCGCTAAAAGCCTGATTGGTGAAAGCGTGGAAGACATTCCTGAATCCTGGTATGCCAAGGCTAATGTTCTGAAGGCACATCCCGGCGCGATCAAAGAGTATCAACAAATAGATGAAAGCAAGGAAGAAGTCTTTCCCGTCATTCACTGCCTGCAGGAGATTCCCTGTAATCCCTGCACTACCGTTTGCCCCACCAAATCGATTAACACAGAAGATGGCACCTTGATGGCCTTACCCCGCTACACAGGTAAGTGTATTGGTTGCGGTAAATGCTTGCTGATTTGCCCCGGTCTGGCTATCACTCTGGTTGATTATCGCAAAGATAGAGACCTGCCCACGGTGACCATTGCCTATGAGATTATGAATATGCCGGTACAGGTTGGGGATAAACGCGAGCTTACTGATATCGAAGCCAATTCCATAGGTGAATACGAAGTGATCCAGGTGCAAAGCTTCCCCAAGCAACAAATGCAATTGGTTCGTTTCCAGGTCCCTGCTGCGCTTGCCAAGCAAGTGGCGGGATTCAGGGTACAAAGCGCAGCGGTGAGTGAAGCCCTTTTGCAGCCAATCATCCAGGAGCGAACTCCCAATGATGCAATGATATGCCTCTGTGAACGTGTGACTGTAGGCCAGGTAAGAGACCTTATCAAAAAGGGCATCAATGACTTAAACCAGATTAAGGCTATCACCAGAGCTGGGATGGGACCTTGCGGCGCAAAGACTTGCGAAGTATTGATCAAAGGACTGCTTCGCGAAGAGGGGATTCCCATCACGGATGTAGTGCCAAACACGAAACGTCCTGTATTTATCGAAGTGCCCCTGGCGAAGTTTCCCGATGGAGGTGAGAAATGAAGAATTATGACGCGATCGTGATCGGTGCCGGGTCCATCGGCGTTCCAGCAGCATTGTATCTGGCAGAGAAGAAACTTCAGGTATTGGTGTTGGAAAGTGAACACGCCCCGGGGCAACAGAACAATAAAAAAGCGATTGGAGGGATCAGAGCCACACATTCTGACTTTGGCAAGATTTCTGTGTGCCTGCGCTCCATTGAAATCCTGAAGAATTGGCAAGCTGATCGTGGTGATGATATCGGTTGGATGAGTAACGGTTACTCATATCCCGCATATCGCGAACAGGATGCGAAGGCTTTGCAAGACCTCATGAAGATACAGCTAGGCTTTGGGCTAAACATCAAATGGCTTTCAGCAGAGGAATACAATGAAATCGTTCCCGGCATCAATATGGATGGCCTTCTGGGCAGCACTTTCTCCCCTGAAGACGGGAGCTGTTCGCCGCTATTGACCGGATCATCCTACTATTTCCACGCTCTGAAAGCAGGAGTAGATTTCCACTTTAATGAAAGCGTTACTGGATTTGAGACGCAGGGAAGTCGCATAGTTAAAGTGAACACAAATAAATGTACTTACTCTTGTAATCAGGTGATCAATGCCGCGGGTAACTATGCCAGAGATCTGGGGAGTATGCTGAATCTCGATATTCCAGTTTATCCGGATTGCCATGAGGCGGGGATCACTGAGCCTGTTGCCAGGTTCTTTGGGCCCATGGTGATCGACATGCGTAAGGAGCCTGGTAGCGCTAACTTCTATTTCTATCAGAACAACGAAGGTCAGGTGGTGTTTTGCATCACTCCCGATCCTCCCATCTTGGGGATCGATAATCGCTCCACATCAGAATTTCTGCCCCTGTGCAGTAAGCGGATGATCAAAGTCTATCCCCGTCTGCGAAACTTGAAAGTACGAAGAACATGGCGAGGACAGTATCCCATGACTCCCGATGGATTCCCGATCGTCGGACAGTCCCGCGAAATTGAGAATCTTGTGCTGGCGGTAGGTATGTGTGGTCAGGGCTTTATGCTTGGTCCGGGAATGGGAGAACTAGTCAGCCGCATTTGCACTGGACAGCTCTCTGTCGATGACCATCGGGTGTTGCAAAGTTTCGATCCATACCGTGACTTCAGCGGTGAAGAGAAGTTCAAATAATGCGCATTGACAAGAATTCCATGTATCTCAGACTGGCAAGTAGCTAAAATGCGGAGAAAGCGGATGCTGAAGAGATGTTTATATGCAAGCCTTCTGATACTGGGCTTGAGCTATAGCCTTTGGGCAAAACCGGTACCTTCATCCAACGGTGAGCGCTATGGATACCAGTACATAGCTCTACTATGGGAAAAAGGCGAAAGTGATATTCTGGAAAGGGAGATTGAGAGCTTTCTGGTGCAATATCCAAATAGCCAGTATCGGGACTACGTCCGCTTTCTTTCGGCAAACCTGCAGTTGAACAAGGGTAACTTTCGTGCTGCACTGGACACTTATGACGCCTTGCTCTTTGGCGATCTGGAACTGGAGACCAAACATCAGCTATACTTAAACCGCGCGCTGAGTCTATATTATCTTCAGGATTATTCCTCAGCGATGACTCAAATCCAGATTTTGGAATCCTCCACGCGAGACCCCAGCTTGTTGGCGGAAGCAAGCATCTGCAAAGCGCGCATATACAAGATCCTGGGGCAACACTTCGGATCGATGCGTGCCTATCAGTATGCTCTGGAACACTTGGACAACCCACTATATCGCTATGAATACCTGGGCGTGCTGTTAGATCAACATAGAACTGACGAAGCTGAGGTTGAGCTTTCCAAACTTGCTAACGACGAGAATTACGCTGTTCCTGCCTACACTGCATATGCTGATTATCTGTTACGTAGCAATCTTATGGATGATTTCGAGAGTTTGATTGCCCAGAAGAGTACCCTGCAAGACGAATTGCCAGTAAAGATCCTGATATTACGAAAAGCCTTTCTGGATAAAGACTATAGTCGTGCAGAAGTGATCCTGAATGCGAATCCTCAGGTCCAGGATCATCTGGATTATTATCGGGCTTTGTTGGCAATAGAAATGGGCGACACTCCACAAGCCGATGCTTTGCTCTCAAATCTCGTGAAGAGTGCTGAACCGGACTTGAAAGTGCTTAGCTATCTCGAACGACTCAAGATTCTGTACCAAACAGAACCCATATCTGTCATGGTGCAACTGGGTCAGTATGTGGAGAACCCTGAGAATGAGATTGCCAAAGCTGAGCAGCATCTTTGTCTGGGCTTCTTTGCCTATCAAAAGCAAGATTATGTGGAAGCGCTAAAGCAGTTTAACCTGGCCAGGAGCGAAAGCAAAGATCAAATCCGTCTGGCTGAGATAGATCTACTCGTCGCCAAAAGCTGGCTGAAAGCCAGGCGACTTGGTAGTGCTCTTGAGGCATTTAACCGCTATCTGAACCTTTATCCGCAAGCTTCACATCGTGATGAAGCTCTATATTACATCGGCTTCATCCACCACGAGAATAAAGACTATGCATTGGCAAAAACCGCGTTTGGTAAATTGCTGGCCGAGCATCCCAAATCTGAGCACCTGCCATCAGCCAAGTTCTATCTGGCTGAGATGGATTACTACCTGGCAAACTATACTCTGGCCTTGAACGCTTTCCTGGAAATCCTGGAAGCTGAACCCGAAAACGGCGATGCCGCCCTGAGAGTCGCCCAAATCTATTATTATATGGCAAATTACGATGCCACCGAGCATTGGTTGCAAAAGATCAGTCCCGGCTACGATTCACTGATCCTGCAAGGTCATGTACACTTCATCCGAAAGGATTACTCTTCTGCGCTGCAGTTCTTCAGCCTGGCTGAGCGGGCCAGCAATAAGGCAGTTCAGATCACAGAGGCACAAAGCTACCGGGCCCTGTGTTTGTACCAGATGAAACGCTATACCGAAGCAACAGAGCTCTATCTGAAGCTATTTAAAGGTAGTGAAAGCCCCGACACCTACCTGTATCTGGGAGCCAAATCTGCTTATGCCGCAGGGGATTATCACCAAGCTTTACTTCTCTTTGACCAGTTTATCGATACCTATCCCGAATCACAGTACTTCCTTCCTGTCCTGGCCGATATCGCCAATAGCTATTACAATATGGGGAATTACGAACAGGCGGTGAGAGATTATCACAGCATCCTATCCCGTTTCCGAAATGTCCGGGAGTTTAGCGATGCTGATCGTGCATTGTTGGGGGAAGTCTTCACCGGTTTGGAGTTATCTCTCAAACGAGCTGATAATCCAGAATTGATGGACGAAACTGCAGAGTTGTCCCAAAGCTTCCAAAGTCTATATATCAGCTTTGAACTAAGCTATCTGTTGATTCGTCTATATGCAGAGAATGATTCCTGGCAGGATGTGCTAAGTGGGGCAGAGGAGCTTCGCAGAGCTTTCCCCGAGGTAAAGCGCAATGAAGTGGAAATCCTGATGGCAGAGAGCCTGATCGAACTAAACGAATTCGCCCAGGCTGATAGTCTGCTGGGGACATTATATAAAGATACCAATGATCTCGAAGCACTCATCCGCTGGGCAGAGATTGATTATCTTACCCAGGATTACGCATCAGCTCTGATAAAATACCGTGAGGCTTATGCAAACTCTCCCGGAGCCGAGATCTGGTATCAGATGCTCAAGGCTTCCGCTGGTATTGACTATCAGGACTTTGACGAATTATGGAGTCTTGGAGATATATATCAAAATGAAATCCCTGCGTCGAGGATCGTCCGCCTGACACAACTGATGGAGCAGAAAAGCTTTGACGATGCACTGCTCTATACCGATCAGATCATCAATGAAAGTCTGAATCCCCACGACCATGCTACTGCTTTTCTCCACAAAGGCCTTATATACTTCCATCAGGAACGTTATGAGGCGGCTATCCCTGAGTTCAACCGGACATTGATGCTTTTTCCGGATCTGGCCGATATCAGGGATGACGCAGCGTATTATCTGATCGTTACCTATATCAGGATGGGTGAATTCTCCGAGGCAGAGATGCTGCTTTGGGATATGGGAACTGAGCTTTCTGATGAGCATAAGTCTGTCATAAATGAGCTGATGGGGCAAGGCCAGTGAAGTACCCATTACTGATGGTACTCTCCTTGGCTTTCAGTATACTGCAAGCTCAGATACAGGTTTTACCGGATATGGAAGTAACGGGAGAAAGCCAGGTAAAGATCTTTCTATACAAAAAAGCTTTGCCATATAGTCCTCAGAGCACCATGAATGACAGCCTGCAAGCCTTTTTGCCGCTTTCATACCCGGTGGAGCCGATTATCCATGTGGGAACTGAGACCAAAGAAATCAAGAACTTCATCCAAATCCAAGGGGGCAGCGCAGGCGATGCTTATGCCAATTACCGGCATCATTTCATGCTCAAGCATCTGAACGCGGCAGGACTAACCGCTTCTTTCAAATCTCCTAAAAGCGAGTTAATCTCTCGAAGTGTATCTTTGAATGCGGACTTGCGCCCTGCTGTGAGCCATACTCTGCTGCTGGATGCATGGTTTCAAAAGGTGGAAACCGCAGAAATGCAGAGCAGTTTTCGGATGGGGCAGCTAAACTTGGGCGGACGTGATTTTTCCGCTCTGGATCTTGATTTCCGCGAAATGAGTAATGAACTGAGGTTCTACACCCTGGATCAGAAGTATCGCCTATCCAGCTTTAGCTCTGAAGGAGTGGCTTGGCATCATGAAAGCACGGTGAAACTGGCTGATCTATTGCTGAGTAACAGTGTCTATCTCTATGGTACTAAACCGGTCATTGGCTCTCAATTGGAGCTGAAAGGTAATTATATCGATCGCTATAGCATTGGCGCCATTTACGATGGACTGTACATGATGCCTGCTCTCACCTTCGATCATACTATCGATACAGGCTATGATTCCGCTCTAAAGATTTCAAACCGTGCTCACACAGCTCAGCAAGACTATCAGGATTTGCTGCATCAGTACACTTGGATCAAAATGGACGAGCGCCGTCGCAACACCACCGTCCCTCTTGATTTCAGTTTGGAGTATGCGATGATCAATCCTGATATCCAGGATTTCCATCCAGTCTCAGTAAGCGTAAAGAATACCACCATTTTTAGTAAAAACAAAGCTCTGCTGGCAGATAGCGCTATGCCGGATGTAGTGGAGCTTGTTTATGACGATGTCTTTGAAAACAGGAGTTCGCTTGCGGCAGTCTTTGGTTCTTCACCTTTCACAGTGATCCAGAATATGGCTGTGTCGCTGGCATATGAGACCAGGCACGATTGGCGAAGGCTTGCCTACAACCGCATGTTGCAGTTAGAAAGCACTGCCAGATACGAGAGCAGCCCTTACCACGGGCAGATATCCTTCGTGCAGCAGTATTTTGCCAAAGACCAAGCGCAGCGAGATTTGTCAGAATTGCTGGACTTGAATCTGGAATTTGGGGCGGACATCGGCAGTAATGGTCAATTGTATATGGGCTTGGAGAACTTGCTAAACTCCAATAAGCGCGTTCACAGAGCATTGCCAAAACAGCGCAGGCACCTGTATCTGGGTCTGATATATAGGTTTTAGGAGCCAAATGTGACGAAGTTATCCCTGTTTCTGCGCGGCACCCTGAAATCGATGTTTTCGGATTACAATGGCATTCAGATATTCCTCTATCCCAGTACCCTATTTTACTGGATCTCCAGCTCCAGTATTCTCCTGGCGCTATCCACGCTGCTAAGTGTACGAGTGCACTTCCTGCCCATCACTTTTTGGGGGGTGCTATTCATCTACCTGGCTTTCATGATCATGAAGATATACACCATGATCTTCAATGTAGCGCCTGATCACCACCGCCATCTGCTTGATGAGTTTTGGGATTCCATCATAAATGTGCATGTCAGACTATTCGTAGTGCTGCTAATCGTGATGGTTTTCTTTGTGCTATCGGAGTTCCTGAGCTATTTCTATGGGATCAAATTACCAGTGAAGCACGCTGTTATGCTTTTCTTTCGCCTCTTTACGATACTTCTGATCATTGCTTACTACATCCCCCATATGTGGCTGAAGCCATACCGGGAGAGAGGCTATGGCAAGCGACGCAGTGAAATGCTTTGCTACTCATGGTTAATCAAGCATCCTCTAATCGCCATTAAGTACAGTGGGCTGCTATTCCTGATCCTGATAGCTGCAGTAAGGTTGTACGTGTTGATGATAAACTACGTTTACGCACCTTTGTTGCTTGGGATTCTTGATCTCACAGGGATCAACGTCAGATTGGAGCTGATCCGCATCGATCAGTTATGGTCTGTTTTATACAATCTCTTCATCCTGGCTGCAGCTTTCATTCTGTCCAATGTTTGTTTTTACCCTCTGATAGTCCTCGCTCAGCTGCTGGCAGACAAACTGCATCCAATTAGTTTTGCTAAGGTGAACAGTGAAGAAATCAATCAAAACCAAGCGTAAACCAGCTCGCAAGAAGACCATTCGTCGCAGGAAGAGCCGTCCGCGTCTGGGCATCTATTTGCTGGCTGCCCTTGCCACGATTTTTATGATGTGGATCCTGATCCGGGAACCGCAATCCGCTCCAGAAGATTTTGAACAGACAGCCGAAGTTGCTAACGCCAAAAGGGAAGTTAAGCCCGTAAAGGCAAAGCCTGAGAAAGTATCAGATGATCCTTCCAAATCCCCTGAAGAAGGGCAGGTTCAGTCTCCCGATGAGAAAGTTGTGAAACAAGAAGTTCCCAAAGAAGGTGAAACACAAGTGGATATGGCGATCAGAAAGGCTGCCGCAGGCATTGGGGTGCCAGATAGCGCTCTGAAGAGAAAGAAAAGCAGCGATCTGATTAGCTACAACATACCCATCGACAGATCCCGCATGGATCTCACTTACGCCAATATGATTTTCAAAGGGAATCTGGAGCAGGTCGGTGCTCGGTTGATTAAGGGTGAAGATTCACACAATCGGCAGATTCTCAGTTTTTCGCATAAAGCCGTACCCGAAAAGTACCGCCTGGAGCTTTTCTACGAATCCAAGTACTACCAAAATAGCCTGGTCGGTAAAAAGATCAGCATTGTGGTCGATGATTTCGGCGGCATTAGCGGGAAGCTGCTGGATGGATTCTTTGATGTGGACAATCAAGTCTGTTTTGCCATCTTTCCGGGTGAAACCAATAGCAAGTACACCATGCAGCGAGCCGGCAGGCAAGGCAGAGAAGTGCTGATCCATGTGCCCATGGAGCCGATTGGATACCCCAGTAATAATCCTGGGAAAAACGCCATCCTTGTTCAGCACAGTGAGGCCCACATCGAGAAATTGATGGATTCCTTCATTGCAGAATTGCCTGATGCGATAGGCATAAATAACCATATGGGCAGCCTGGCTACCACCGATCCCGAGATCATGCAATACGTGATGAACTCCTTGAAAAAGCATGACAAGGCCTTTCTGGACAGCCGGACAACCAACGTCTCAGTGGCATTTCAAACCGCTCAAAAGTCTCATCTGAAGGCATATCGAAATGATCTCTTTCTGGATAGTCCAAACATCAGCCAATCCACCATGGATGACAAACTGAATCAAATCATCCAGTTGGCATCTACAAAGAAGCATATCATCGCCATTACTCACTGTCATAATGAGGACAAATTGGATTATCTAAAGAGATTTATCGCCCGCCTGAAAAAGGCTGGATTCACCCTGGTTCCCTTGTCTGAGTACGGGAGCCAAGAAGTTCCGGAGATATTATGAATCTATTGCAAGCAATCATCCTGGGCATAGTTCAAGGCCTCACCGAGTTTATCCCTGTAAGTTCATCCGGTCATCTGGTGCTGGCACAGTACTTCTTTGGATTGGAGGGAGCTGGTGACCTGAGTTTCGAAATCTTTATGCATCTGGGAACACTCTGTGCCGTTCTGATCTTTTTTCGTCAGCAAATCTGGGAACTCCTCAAATCCATGTTTTGTTGGGGTGTAAAACTGGATGGGGAAACCCACCGCCACAATCGGATGCTGATCGTGTTTCTGATCCTTTCCACTCTCAGCACCGGTATCATGTACATTCTATTCAAGGATCTGTTTGAAGCTGCCTATTCATCCCCTTTGTTTGTATCCTTGATGCTAATCATCACCGGAATCCTGATCTACAGCTCCGATCTGGTAAAAGACAGTTCCATCCCCGCCAGTAACATGGGTTTCATCAAAGCCTTGTTGATAGGATTAGCGCAAGGTGTGGCCATTTTACCCGGGATTAGCAGATCGGGCAGCACCATTGCCACCTCGCTATTCTGCAAGATCAAGCGGAAGGACGCCGCACATTACTCTTTCTTGCTCTCAATTCCGGCCATTCTTGCCGCAAATATCTCCGAATACCAAGCCCTCACAAATCTTGATCCCTCTGTACTGCCTCACTACATTGGCGGATTTGTAGCCTCGTTCGTTGCCGGCTATCTGGTGATTGCAGGGTTGATCCGACTGATTCAAGGCGGAAACCTGAAGTACTTCGCTTTTTATCTGTGGTTGGTTGCCGCTCTCTCCATCAGCTTCATTCTGTATCGATAATGGACGAATCCAAAAAGACTCTGAACGCCCTTGAGGCAGCTAACCTCAGATTCAGCCTGGGGCAGAACTTTCTGCTGGCCGGCACAGACAGCTTTCTCATAGAAAGCATTATCAGACAGATCAAAACTCTGATGCGATCCAAAACTGAGTTTGATACCATCATCGTCTACGCGGATGAGGTATCGGCTGGTGAACTTGCAGAGCATCTGGATACTTTTACGATCTTTTCCGCCAATAAACTGGTTATCATCAAGAATACCGAGCAACGTCGTAAAAACGAGATCGAGATCATCTCCGCTTATTTTGATGCTCCTGCAGAAAACCAAAGCCTGATCATTGTGATCGACAAGTTTGATGCTCGTCTATCTGCCTGGAAGAAGATCACCGGCGCTACCATCCGGATAAACTGCGATCCACCTAGATGGGGTTCAGAGATACGCAATTGGCTAAACGCTGAACTGAAGCGAATGGGGAAGAGCATGACCCCAAAAGCGATGGACGAATTCAGTTCCCGCATAGAATTGGATTACTTTAGCGCAGCCAACGAACTGAACAAGATCAATCTACTGGCAGGAGACCGTAAGACCTTCACTGAAGAAGATGTGTATGCCAGTCTGGGCACGACCCGAACCGGGACTCTGATCGATTTCTACCGTGCTTTAGGCAAGAGAAATCCCAAGACCGCCCTCGTGGCCGTGGAACTCATGCTTTCCACCGATTGGGAACCCTTACAGATATTCTTTCAGCTATATCGGTTTTACACCATACTGTACAAGATCCAGCTCCTCAGAAAGGCTCATGTAAGCGATAGCGAGATCACTGTAAAACACATAGCTGAGGTTTTCATGACTCAGCGCAAGGAATATCTCGATTTTGCCAAAGCGTACAGTACCCAAGCCCTGGAATCCATCATGGGTATTCTGCTGGACACAGATGCCAAGCTGAAGAGTAGCAATCTGGATGGCAAGCTGATCCTGGGGCTGGCCATCATGGCCATATTGGAGACGAAATGAAACAAAGTGGAATATTATTACATCTTACTTCCCTCGCTACTGATTATGGAATTGGGGACTTGGGCACTGCTGCTTACCGGTTTTGTGATTACCTGAAGGAAAACTCTCACAGCTTTTGGCAGATACTACCCCTAAACCATTGCGGATATGGCAATTCGCCTTACAATCCCATTTCTGCCTTTGCCTACAACAAGTTCTTGATCAGCCCAGATATGCTGGCAGAAAAGTCTTACCTGAGCAGAGCTGAACTGCAAGCGGCAAAGCTTCCGCACACTAGCAGTGTAGATTACGAAGCGGTATATCGCATCAAAGGTCAGCTGCTCGATCTAGCTGCAGAGCGGATGCTAAAAGACATTGATGTGGAAGAATACATCCGGGAAAATGCCTGGCACTTGAAACCCTATCTGGCTTTTACCATGCTCAGCCAAAAAATGCACTCATCAGAGTGGTACCTATGGCCTCATGAGATCAGGCATTACAGCGACAAGCTTTATGACGAATTGTACCAGGAGAATAAGCTCGAGATGCGGAAAACTGCTGTTCTGCAAAAAGTCTTTGAAGAGCAGTTCACTCGCCTGAAGGCCTATATGACCGAGAGCGGTGTGTCTCTGATCGGTGATCTCCCTCTATACCTCAGTTATGAAAGCTCTGAAGTGTGGGCACATCAGTATTTGTTTGATCTGGATGAATCCGGCAGAAGGCTTAGCGTGGCTGGAGTACCTCCGGATGCCTTTTCAGAAAGCGGGCAATTGTGGGGAAATCCCATTTACCTGTGGGATCGGATTCAGGACAGTGGTTTCGAGATATTCATCAAGCGCTTCCGTCACGTTATGCGGCATTTTGATCTTATTAGGCTGGATCACTTCATCGGCTACGTAAACTACTGGAAGATAAACTGCATGAATGGTATTGTGCCGGATAGCGCCATCAACGGTGCATGGGTGCGAGCGCTACCTGAAGCTTTCTTTGACACTTTACTGAGTGAGTTTCCCATCGACAAGTTCATCGCTGAAGATCTCGGTATCCTGAATAGCGACGTTTGTGAAGTAAGGGATAGATACGGTTTTCCGGGGATGATCATTCTGCAATTCTGCTTTGAAGAAAGCGTACCGGATGCGCTGAACTTTCCCTCAGATCGCTTCATCTATACAGGAACTCATGATAACAGCACCACCAGAGGCTGGTGGGATTCCTTACCGGAGAATTCGCCTTCGCGGTTAAATCTGGCAGTATTTTGCAAGAGATTTATGCCGGAGTATGGCTTGCCCAACCAGGAAAACATCCACGAGATGCTGCGCGAAGTAGCCAGAATCTCCGGATGTAACCGCTATATCATCCCCATGCAGGACATCCTGGGCCTGGATGATGAAGCGCGGATGAATATCCCCGGGACTGCCTTGGGTAATTGGCAATGGAGATTGTAAACTAAAGCTTCTTCCCCGAAATGACAAGTTCACCGGGTAATGGGGCAGCCTTCCATTTCGCCTCGCAATCGCCCATATTGTACCGCAGCAACCCATATCGCCCCGGATCCGGATTACGATATTACTCGCAAAATGCCCAACACATACAAACCTTGACAGAAAAACGCTTACAATTAACTCTGCAAAATAGTATTGCATCATGCGAATAAGGATAAGGAACCAGCTTTGGAAACTCTTAGTTCAAAGGCCTTGACCGAGAATCTGGCCATTACGAAAGTTCAACAGATAGAACTGGATGATAAGGCTCTGTGGCTGTTATCATTATGTGAATCACATTTCGGCATTCAGCAACGCGCACGGCAGTTTCTGGAAGAATTGTACCATCCCTTTGTAAATGCAGAGATCAGCCTTACTTTGATGCGTCAGAGCCTGCTGGGCGATCTCTGGTTTTTCGCCGGATTGGAACAGCAGGAAGAGCTGCTATTCAGCCTGATATTCTTTTATGATAAAGCAAAGCAGCATTGCCTGAAGGACGCCAGCCAGAAGAAACTGCTCAGCGATTTCCTCGAATTGGGGATTGGGTTCTGTGATTATGCTGAGGTGCCGGCATCTGTCTATGATAAGTTCTTGAGCACCCTAATTTCCTGGCGTGAAGATTATCGGGATATCTACATCCGGACCAGTTCGCTCTGCCGGAAGACCCTGCTCAAAGTGGCGGACAAATGCTCTGATCCTCTTGCTGCCAAAGCCTTTTTGATGGATATCCTGGAGGATAATCTGCTATTTTGGAAACAAACGGCAGCTCTTGGTGCCTGGCGCGATACCATCCCGGAGCATGCACCATCTGAGCAGTTCTATGATCAATGGCTGGGGCGGTTATGCGAGGTTGATCTTGGCACCGTACCGGCGTTTGTGGAAATTGCCAATCTGCACAGAGATCTGATCAGGGAAATCGCGGATCCTTCCTCCAGAGTGCATTACATCTTTTTCCTGCTGGCTCTGCCGGGGATGGTGGAACTTATGGATCATCTTCTCTGGGATCTCAATCGTCAACTCTCTGATGTGCATAAAGTGCTGGATGAAGGCCAGTTGAGCGAAATGATCAGCAGTGTTTTCAAAGCCCTGACCGAATTCAAGATCAGCCATCCCAGCATCGTTCTCGATTGCCTGGGCACCATCAGCAAAGCCATCCTGAAAGGTGAGAACGAGGGCTTGAAAAAGGAATTGACCCGTCACATCTGTGATCTGGGTTTCACAGTTCCCGGGGAAGTAAAGATAGCCGGGGATTGGCAGATGGTGGTGGATAAAAGCCATGTAAAACACCTGCGCATCCTTTTGGATCTGATCTCCATAGACCCAAAGCAGAATAAGGATTTGCTCGCGTTCACCGTGATCAATCTCACCCGGCATGGTGTATTCATCGCCGATACCGATCTTTTTCAGAAGGACGTCTCTGCTTATCTGAATTCGAACATCAAGCCGGTCTTCGTGCAGAGCAAGCATCTCCTCAAAATGTTCCCCGTATTTTATCACGAGATTGGCGCGGAAGGCGAGATCCGCGACGCCAGCACTACTCTGGATGAAATGTGTCAGCGCAAGGATCGCTTGATCCATTTCCTGCGCAAACAGATTCACACCGAGAGCAACAATACGCATATCATACTGATAGAAAGGATACTGCATTATTGGGTCACTCTTGACCCCACCCCTTTGAAAGACATCATTCCTTCCGATGTTAATCAAAGCCTGGAACAGACCGATATCAGGGATGTGGAGCAAAGCGGAACAGTAAACCGCTTTCTAAAGGACATTGGGCTTAGCGACCGCGAATTGCTGGGGTTATCCTGGCAAAGAGTGGAAGCTCTCTTTTCCGATCACCAGGATGATTTTTATCTGAAACGTCTTAAGCTGCTCTGTTACTGTCATTTTCTGCTCAAGGACAAGTACAACCTCGATCCCTATGACATTGTTAAGTTCTTAACTCACTACAATTTCTTTAATGCCAAGGAACAAAACAGGCTTCGCACCAGCCTTACCCGCAAGGACTATGAAAGCTCCATCCGTCAGATGCTGGGATACATCGGCCTGCTGAATTCCACTATTCTGGATCCAAAAACCACCAATGCCTGGGAAAACATCTATTACAAGAGACACATAGCGGCCGGAATCCCCTCCATGTACGGGACTTACAAGGAACCGAAGCTGGAGGCCATGGGCATGGTGTTCCGTCTGGAAAACGTGATCCGCCGCCTTTTTGAACGCTGTATCGGTCAGCTAAACCTGGAATACATCAATAGCAAGACATTACGCCGAATCACCCGCATTCTGGAACTTTATGACTACGCCATGCGTCAGGAAATGGTCACCAGCGATGCCTTCGGTTCTGCCTTGGGTATGTTGGCTACCCTGCAACATCGGCTTACCGCGTCGTTGGAGCAGTATCTGGATATCTTCAAACTGCTCAAGGACAGTGTGAATGAGATCATCAGCGAGTATTACTACCGGTTTTATGATTCATCCCTCTATCATTCTTTCAGGGATGAGGAAAACCGGCAAAAGAAGGAGATGTTCGCGGAAGAATTCTACCGAGATTTGCTGTTCAAATCTTTCCTCGTTCAGGGTCTGGATGGCTTCATCACCACCATCATCGAAGCCCTGACCCGCATGAGAGTGCTGTTCCGCCCCCAGGATGTGCAAAAGCTGATGGCTTACGATCCGGATACCCTGTTTTTCCATGTATCGAGCAAGAACTCCCGCATCGAAAACCAAGTTCTGTTGGGTTCCAAGGCCTTCTTCCTCAAGCGGATGTATCAGTATGAATTTCCCATTCCTCCGGGCTTTGTGATTACCACCGATCTCTTTCGGAACCGTGATATCATCAATACTCATCCGGATATCTCGTCTGAATTCGACCGTTTGCTGGGTGAAAACCTGAATCGCATGGAGCAGAACACTGGGCTCAGTTTCGGTGATCCCCAAAAGCCCCTGTTACTATCGGTGAGATCAGGAGCGCCGATGAGTCTGCCTGGTGCGATGGATACATTCCTGAATATCGGCCTTACGGACGAGATCACGCTTAGACTTTCTAAACGGCCAAACTACGGCTGGACCGCCTGGGATTGTTACCGCCGCTTGATTCAGAGCTGGGGCATGGCTTATGGCATCCCGCGCGATGAGTTTGACAAGGTTATGATAGATTTTAAGACCCATTACGACGTACCCCAGAAAACTCAATTCACTCCCGGGCAAATGCAGGAAATGGTACAGGAATATAAAGCTGTGCTGGATAGGCACCGGGTAACCCTGGAACAGGATCCTTTCCGCCAGTTGTATACTTCAATAGGGCACGTACTGGATA
Organism: Candidatus Cloacimonadota bacterium; assembly: GCA_023392795.1. Taxonomy (GTDB): domain Bacteria; phylum Cloacimonadota; class Cloacimonadia; order Cloacimonadales; family Cloacimonadaceae; genus UBA5456. The sequence continues at coordinate 38,115 of JAEWNJ010000136.1, read as the reverse complement.
GCTGGGATACCGAACGCGCCAAGCTATATCGGGAGAAACTGCATATCGCTCAGGAGTGGGGGACAGCGGTGATCATCCAAAAGATGGTCTTGGGAAACATCTCTCTGGATAGCGGCAGCGGAGTTCTCTTTACTTATGCCGATTGGAACAGGGAAAGCGGTATATGTCTGAATGGCGACTTCACGCTGTGCAGCCAGGGTGAAGACGTGGTGGCCGGCTTGGTACACACTCTTCCCATCTCGGAAGCTCAACGGCTGCAAGGGCACAGCACCGATGAAATTTCTCTGGAAAAGGATTTCCCTGCTATCTACAATCGGTTGCTGCGTTACGCCCGACAGTTGATCCAGGAACGAAACTATCCCCATCAGGAAATAGAATTCACCTTTGAAGGCAGCAGCGAAGAGCAGCTCTTCATCCTACAAACCCGTAATCAGGTGATCCATAAGAGTCCCGATTATAAGGTTTTAGGCAGTGCCGGAGCGCATCTGAAATCTCTGGGCAGCGGCATCGGGATTGGGAAAGGGGCCATCTGCGGCATTCTTGTGATCACCGAAGAAGATATTGCCAGATACAAGGGCAAGGGTGATTCGCTGATCCTGGTACGCCCTGATACTGTACCGGATGATATGCCCCTGCTTTTTGAATGCCAGGGACTCCTGACTTCCCGGGGCGGAGTGACTTCGCATGCTGCGGTTACCGCTACCCGTCTGGGACTGATCGGGGTGGTAAACTGTCATGATCTGAGAGTGAATGAAGAGGATTCTACCTGCTATATCGGGGAGACCAAACTGGTAGCAGGAGACAAGATTTCGCTGGATGCATCGGGTGGAACCATATACAAGGGGCACTACCCCCTGCAAAGCGCGCACGCTTTAATGTAAACACAATAAACAATATAAGGAGATCAGAACAATGAATCTGAGCTTGAGAAACAAGAAGCTACTTGGCATCAACGGCCTTGGCCGGATTGGTAAGCTGCTGCTGTGGAATCAAATCCACCTCAAACATTTTGAAGGAATCGTGGTCAATTGCGGTCGTGAAATCGGAAAAGATCTTGATGACTTGTTGCAAGTGATTGAAACGGATAGCACCTACGGCTCTCTGCATAAGTTTCTCCACGGAGTGGTGGGGGGAAAGGCCGATATCAAAATCCTGGATCCGGCGATTCCACTCTTTCAGATCGATGGCACGTACGTAAAGATTCTGCGCACCGCGCGCGATCCCAAGGACATCAATTGGTTGGATGAAGGAGTAAAGGTCGTGGTCGATTGCACCGGCAATTTCCTGGATCCCACCGTGAGCTCCGAATCCGGTAAATCCTGCCTGCGCGGACATCTGGACGCCGGCGCGCTCAAAGTGATCTGCAGTGCGCCCTTCAAAGTAAAGACTCAGATCCCCGATGATGCCAAAACCATGATCTACGGGATCAATCATCTGGAATTCGATCCCCGCAAACATCATGTGATCTCTGCGGCAAGCTGCACCACCACAGGGCTTTCCCACATGATCAAACCGCTTTTGGACAACGAAGCAACCGCCAGAATCGTGACTGCCTCCATGAGTACCATTCATGCCGCCACAAACACTCAATCCATTCTGGATAGCGTTCCCAAAGCGGCTGCTACTGATCTGCGTAAAAGCCGTAGTGTGATGAATAACATCATTCTCTCAACCTCAGGGGTAAGTAAGGCTCTGGAACTGGTGATGCCGGAGATCAAACATATCGGCTTTATGGCGGATAGCGTGCGGATCCCCGTGAACACGGTATCATTGATCAATCTGAACGTCACCTTCTATACAAAACTGGATGCTCTGGGCGAACCCCTGATCAACCGGAAAGTGATCAATGACGTATATGCTCATGCCGCGAAGGGTCCCCAAAAAGACCTGCTGGTGTACAGCGAACGGCAAAACGTATCGGCCGATCTGATCGGTACTATGGCGGCGGTGACCATCGAAGCCCACGAAACACACACCCGTACGGGCTTCATCAGCTTTCCCAAAGAAGCCTTGATCGCCCAGAGAATTGATAGTGATAAGCAACTGGAAATGCCGGTGACTCATGCGAAAATCTTCGGCTGGTACGATAACGAGCTGGGCTCTTACGTAAACTGCCTCTCCAGATTGTGCAATTACATCGAAGAAAAAACAGTATAACTTAGTTGTGGGGTGTCCGGAAGGCCACCCCTTTCCTCTCTCCTGGCCTTCTACCAACCTGCAACTCTCTTGGACTCTTCTTGCGTCCCACGCAAGAGGGTCGGAAGAGGCTTGGTTGTTACTTGTAAGCTGGCATTTGGCTAGAAGTAATGTACCGGAGCCTTATGGTAGGCCGTTCTCAGTACTGTGGATGTCTGGATGAATTCAGAAATAGCTTGACGAAGCTGCCGCTCGAATAACAATTGATCGCATACTACACATAAGGAAGCCCCGATGCCGGACAACAAGTAAAAGGCCGATGTACCCATAATGCATTATTCAATGCGACAAAGCAAGAAGCCATCCCAGGCTGAGCGTTGCTGTGCATTGAGTTGTGTGCCTGACTTGAAACGCCGGTTTGCTATAAAACCGCAATATCCCATCTCAAACCTTATAATGATAAAAGGAACTATAATGTCTAATATACTTAAGGCTCCATGTGGGTTAAACTGCGCCCTTTGCGATATATATGTGGCTACTCAGGCGGATGATGATGCTCTGAGACAGCAAATTGCCGATAAATGGACAAAACTATTTGGCTACCCCTTCCAGGTATCGGATATAAACTGCGACGGATGCCTTGGCGGTGGACGAATGGGCATTTATTGCCGCGATCTCTGCGAGATTAAGCCTTGTGCCATGGCCAAAGGATTTGTTGATTGTGCTACTTGCCCGGACTATGTTTGCGACAAGCTGCAAAAGAACCGGGAAGCCTCGTCAGTGTACGAACAGTAGCGCATAGTAATAACCGGAAGCCGTCAGTTTCTCTTAGTGGAGATTGACGGCTGTCCGGGCTACATCTGTTATTGATTGGGCGGTGGAATGGGCAGGGACTATGTCACTAAACTCTAGACACGAAATATGTCCACTCGGATATGCATAATTTCAGTAGCATAATATGCCGTCTTACTACATGTTACATGCATGCAACCGGAATGAAGAGGATAAGCTGCGCAAAATTGTCTTGACAAAAAAAGGCCTCTTTTTGAAGCTGCAACAACATACGCATACAGAACAACGCTGGGGGCGTAGTTCAGTTGGTTAGAACGTCTGCCTGTCACGCAGAAGGCCGCGAGTTCGAGTCTCGTCGCTCCCGCCATTTTTCGGACGCCGCATTTGGCGTCCTTTTTTATTGATGATGAAGAAAACACTGCTTGTACTGCTTTTTTACCTCTACAGACTCATGATCGAGCTGATGTACTTTCTCGGCTATCCCGTTTTATGGCTAGTTCTGGGATGGAAGAACTATCGCGGGGCCATGAGGGTATCGGATACTGAGGTTGAGATTCTGATTCACGCGTCATCCCTTGGCGAAGTGAACGCACTGCAAAGCCTGATCCAGCAACTAAAGAGCCGGGGGCATAAGCTTGCCGTCAATACCATCACAGTTACGGGGCGGGAACGGATCGCATCGCTGTTTCCCGATATCCCGGTTTGTCTGGCTCCACTGGATGTTCCGCATTTAAGAGCCAGGCAGATGAGAAAAGTAAAACCGAAGCTGATCCTGATCGCGGAAACGGAAATCTGGCCGAGTATGCTGTATGCGGCATCCTGGCTTAGCATCCCTGTGGTATTCATCAATGCAAGGATCTCGCCCAAGACTCTGAACTCATTCAAACTCATCACTCCACTCTTGAACTTTGTGGCATCGAGCGTAACAAGAGTAATGGCCCAAAGCGGTACCGACGCACAACGCTTCAATGAACTCTTCCCCGGCAAAGCTGAATTCACCGGGAATCTGAAATTTGCTCTGGAACTACCAATGTATGATGCCGCACAAATTAGGGCTGAATGGGGTTATGGCTCCGAGGACCTTATTCTGTGCTGGGGCTCGTCACGTCCGGGTGAGGAAGAACTGATCCTGAAAGCCTTTCAAACCTTGAAGAAGCAATATAAACATCTGAAACTGATCATTGCACCCCGGCATCCGAAACGCGTGAAAGAGATTGAGTCTTTGTTAAGCGACACAAACTATACGCTGCTCTCCACCATGCAGAGTAATGCCGAGATCCTGGTGATCGACGGCTTGGGGATTCTGACCAAGTGTTACGCTGTCTGTAGTCTTGCGATTATCGGGGGTAGTTTCTATGATTTTGGCGGGCATAATCCGCTGGAGGCCGCATTCTATGCAAAACCGGTCATAATCGGTAATTACCATGCTTCATGCCGTGACTCAGTGAACATCCTGCAGCAGCAACGAGGAATACTGGTCTCATCAAAGGAAACCCTTACTGAAGACATCAAATTGCTTTTGGATGATAGCGAACTCTCGGCAGCGATGGGGAAATCCGCAAGATTAGTCTTGACGGAAAACGCTTCGGCTTTACAGAATCACATCCGGGAGATCGAGAAATGCCTGAGTTAAAGCGCGAAGCACTATATTACAGCAGGATCAGCGGAAAAACCTTACGCTGTGAGCTGTGCCCGCATCATTGCGTCCTGACAGATTCTGAAATGGGACTGTGCCGCAGCCGGATCAATCTCAGTGGCAAAATGTACGCGGCTAATTACGCGAGGGCAGCAGCCCTGGCTTTGGATCCCATCGAGAAGAAACCTTTGTATCACTTTTACCCGGGTTCACGAATCCTTTCTCTTGGACCAAACAGTTGTAACCTTCAGTGCAAGTTTTGTCAGAATTACCATATTAGCCAATTTGAAGCTCCTACCCAGGAAATCAGCATTGAGGGATTGCGTACCGCCATTGATGATCACACTCCTGGCTCGCCCAGAATTGCCTTCACCTATACTGAGCCACTCACCTGGTATGAATACATCCTCGATTTTGGTGAGCGCTTCCCGGAAGTGGAGATTGTCCTGATCACCAATGGATATTTGAATGAAGTTCCTTTTCAAAAGCTACTGCCGGTTGTGAGCGCTCTGAACATTGATCTAAAGGGTATGCGGGACGGTTTTTACCGGGATTACTGCGGGGGGGATTTGCATCCAGTGCTTACCAACATCGAAGCATGCGTGGACCATGGCAAGCATCTGGAATTGACCCTACTCCTGATTCCGGGACTCAATGACGCACAGGCAGACATCCTGGCCATGGCTGATTTCATCAGCGCGCTGAATCCTGACATTCCGCTGCACATTTCTGCCTATCACCCCAGCTATCAAATGACCAATCATGCCACAGGAATTGACGATGTGAAAAGGGCAATAGATCTGTGCAAGACCAAACTAAACTACGTTTATGGGGGTAACCTCGGCATCGAAGACTATATGCATACCCAATGCAAAGTCTGTGGGAAAAAGATTATTTCCCGCAGCTACGGTTCCATAAGCTCTCAGATCAACCCAGCAGGCAGATGCCCATACTGCGACACCGCCATCTATGGGGTATATGAAAAGTAAGATTTGGCAGCAGCTGAGCATCAGTGATATTGTCCTGCTGGTGTTGTGCCTGGCTGCGATGCTGTATTCCTTTCATTATCCCAAAAAGCGGGAATCTGAAAGGCGCGTATATATCTATAAGGAGAATCACCTGTGGAATGACTTTGATCTGGGTACAAATAGGACGATCAGGATTGATGAGCATAACACTGTTCAGATAAAGGATTCCCGCGTTCGTATGGCTTCTGCCGATTGCCACGATAAACGCTGCGTCAAGATGTCCTGGGTGGAGAATGTGCCAATCATCTGTCTGCCCAATCAGGTGATGGTGGAAATCAAATCATCGGAAACTGAGCGTAAGTTCATCTTGCATTAGGAGATCGCATTGTACCGTTTTGCCTTGTATCCTTCCAATCACGGTTTCGGCCATGCCACCAGAATGGCGGCCTTGGCAGCCGCGCTGATAGATTATGGAATCTATGTGTATATCTGCACAGACCGCCCGGAGTATCTCTATGAATCTCTCCCCGAAGACAAGTACACTTACCGGAAATGCAGACTGGATGGGGGAGTGGTACATAAAGAGAATCTAAAGGTAGATCTGCCGGCCACCAGAGCAATGCTGCTTGAACTCTTTTCGCAGCGCGAAGAACTGGTGGCCGAGGAAACTCTCTGGCTGCGCAAAGAGCAAGTTGACCTTGTCATTGCGGATATCCCTTACTTCATTATCGAAGCTGCAGGTTACGCTGAAGTTCCTGTCTTTGGACTGAGCAACTTTGACTGGGCATTCATCTATCAGGATCTTTTTGACGATGATCCAGATATGACCATCTTGATCAATACGATCTTTGGACTGTATCAAAGGCTGGATAAATGCTACGTACCCGCTTTGGGGACAGGGCTCAGTGTGCCGGCCTTTAGGAATCCTGAGTTCACTGGATTACTGGCGCGCAAGCCCCGAACTACGCCTGGGAAAAGTAACGAGCCCATTCTCAGTATCATGTTCGGTGGCGAAGGCGCAATGCAGATAGACTTTGACGACATCTGCGAGGCCTGGGATGGGATTGTGCTTTCTACCAATGAGCACTGCGTAGCCGAAAACCATAGATTGCTCAAGCCGCATGAGGATTTCAGCGCCATTATCGAGAGCTCGGAGCTAATCCTCTGCAAACCGGGTTACAGCACTTTCGCCGAGATTCTGACTGCTGGAAAAGCCGTGCTCTACATTCCCCGTGATAATTATCCAGAAGAGCGTGTTTTGATATCTGGTGTGGAGGAGTATCCCAATGCTAGCCAGATCGATAGCATCCCCACCAATGTGCAGGGTTGGAAAGATCTGTTTCGGAATCGTCCCAAAGCGGGGAAGAGGGAAGAGGCGGACAATCATGGCATTGCTGGCAGGATCATGAGGGATTTTCTACGCCTATCCAGACCGGATGCCAGGTATCTGAGCGTGTTTGATATGGGTTCCAACAATCTGAATTACTGTCTATGGGATCTTCAAGCCCGCGAAGTAATCCACAAAACATGGATCAGCACACGCCTGGCCAGATCTGTTTCCGACGGCAGGCTTCCCTTTCATGATCTCAGTTCCGAGATCCCGGCTCTGGAAGCGCTGTTGACCTGCGACGCGAAACTGGATTCTGGGAAATCACTCCTGGCTACGGGAATCATGCGCAAAGCGGAAAACGCCGAGGAACTGCTGGATAAACTGAGTACGGGTTGGAAGATCAGGACAAAGATCATATCAGGCAAGGAAGAAATGAGATATGCCTGGTACGGAGCAGTGGAAGCCCTGAAAGGGAGAAAGTCTCTGATCTTTGATATCGGTGGCAGTAGCACAGAATTGGTCTGGCGTACTAAAACGCAAGGCTTTGCTGGAGTATCCCTGGACTTGGGTTTGATCTCACTGGCAGCTCAGACTGATCCTGGCAGATCCATCGAAGTAGCACTGGAATCTGTAGAGGCCACTGGTTTTGAGCAGATCGTGGGAGTTGGACTTACCGCATCTCTATTGGCCAGCCTGATAAAGAGAATACCTGAAGCGCAGATTATGGAGATAGATGGCATTATACTGAGTAAAGATGATTTGCTAGGTCTATGCAGCGACATCGATAACAACAGAATAGTAGTGTCAGCGGCCTTCAATGACGATACTCAGGGCTTGTACACCATGAAGATCGCCGCGGAGTTTGCTCTGCAAATACTGGACAGATTTGGCGCGTGCAATTTTATGGTGTGCAATGATGGAATATCGGTTGGATATGCAAGATGGAAAACAAAATAGATAACTGGGGCTTCAAGATCATCGCCGGGCCTTGCTCTGTGGAAGCCTATGAGAGCCTATATAATACTGCCGCTGAGCTCAAAAAGCTTGGCATCCGGCATCTGCGAGGTGGAGCTTACAAGCTGCGCACCTCCGTGCATTCGTTTCGCGGATTGGGAGATGCCGGGGTTTTACACCTGGCGAAGGTGGCTAAGGAACTGGATCTAAAGTCTGTTTCAGAATGCACTCAGGTGGATAAAGTGGAGTATATGGCCCGAAACATTGATATCCTAGTGGTAGGGACCAGGAATATGCACAACTATCCCTTGCTGGAATTGATGGGGAAGATAGACAACCCTGTGATATTAAAACGAGGTCTCGCTGCCACTTACGATGAATGGATGGCCGCGGCTGAATACATCATAGAAAACGGCAATCCGAACGTGGTGCTCTGTGAAAGGGGAATCCGCACCTTTGAGACCGAAACCAGATACACTCTGGACATCTCGGCCATTTCAGTGATGAAGAAAAAAAGCGGACTCCCTGTGATCATTGATCCTTCACATGCGGCCGGTAATCGTGATCTGGTACCGTCACTGGCGTCGGCTGCTGTAGCCGCCGGTGCGGACGGACTCATGATCGAAAGTCAGATCAATCCCTGTGAAAGCATTTGTGATGCCTCACAAACCATCGAACCAGCGGTACTGAGCCAGCTCATACAGACATCGTCTCTGATCAGGGATGCTTTGAACAGGAATAACAAATGAAGTACTACATAGAAACTTACGGCTGTCAGATGAACGTTGCTGACAGCGATTTGATCGCTTCGATCCTGAATGAAGCGGGATATCAGCCTGCCAATGGTATTGATGAGGCAGATCTGCTGCTTTTTAACACGTGCTCCGTACGGGAACACGCGGAACAAAGGGTGTTGGGCAGAATATCCAACGAACGGCATCGGAAGAAAAGCAAGCCGGGGCTTAAGATAATCCTGCTGGGGTGCATGGCGCAAAGAATAGGGCAGAAGCTGCTATCAGAGGATACAGGAATCGATTACGTGGTGGGAGTGGATCAATATCGGGCATTGCCGGCTATCCTGAAAGGTGAACCATCAGCGCTGCTGGATTTCGACAGCTCTGAGGTCTATGAAGAACTGATGCCGATGCATTCAGGCTCCCGCTGTGGCTTTGTAACGATCATGCGAGGATGTAACAATTTCTGTACCTATTGCATCGTGCCTTATGTAAGGGGATGCGAACGCAGCAGGCCTTATCAGGAGATCGTCAACGATGTAAGACGGGCTGTGGATATGGGGTTGAAAGACATTACCCTGCTTGGGCAAAACGTTAACTCTTATAGCTGGCAGGACATTAGCTTCCCGAAGCTACTGCGAGCTATCAATGATATTGAGGGATTGTACCGACTGCGTTTCATCACATCGCACCCCAAAGACTTTTCTGATGAGTTGATCGAAACGATGCGAGATTGCGATAAGATATGCGAACATATACACTTACCACTGCAAAGCGGTGATACAGAGACCTTAAGTAGGATGAACCGTGGCTATTCTTACGAACACTATCTCAGCCGGGTTCAGAAGCTGAGATCTGCAATACCAAATGTAGCGATAACCACTGATCTCATAGCCGGTTTTCCCGGAGAGACTGAAACTCAGTTTGAAGCAACCCTGGCAGCTATGCGGGAAATCGAGTTTGATTATGCTTTCTGTTTCAAGTATAGTCCCAGATCTGGTACCCAAGCGGCAGACTATCAGGAACAGCTTCCGGAGGCGACTCGCTTAGAGCGTCTCCAGCGCATGATCGACCTGCAGCGAGACATAACATATAGGAAGTTTCAAAATCAGATCGGAAAAACAGTGGAAGTTTATGTAGAGGATATCAGCAAAAAAAGTAATGAACAACTGAGTGGCAAGACCCGGGATTTTAAGATTGCTGTACTTAGCGGCAAGGAATCCCAAATCGGGAGCCTGATCAAGGCAAAGGTGATCGATGCCACAGCGGGGACATTGATCTGTGAGTAGGGTATTACGTTAAGACATGTTATGTAAACTTGTATGGGCCACTCGCTGCCCCCCACTGATTAAGCTATCCCCCATGCCTGTAGTAAGATAGAATTACAAGGAGACACAATGAAGAGTATGACCGGTTATGGTAAGTGTCATATCGGAAGAAATGATATAGAATGTGATATAGAGATTAAGAGCATCAATGGCAGATATCTGGATTTGAAACTCTATCTACCCAGAGAACTAAGCTTTTTCGAGTACCCTATTCGTAAGAAGTTACCCGGGATTATCTCTCGGGGCACAGTAGAGTTACGCATGAACTTTAGCGATCTTCGGGAGCCCAAACTGGCACTCAATGAGCAAAAGCTAAAGAAATACCACGATATCATCTGCCAGGCTCAGACAGCGCTGAATATAAAGAGTGATGTGCCTATAGAGTTTCTGCTGGCTGAGCCGGGAGTGATCGAAGCTAAGAACCAGCTGGATCAAGACAAACTCTTGCAGGAAATCCTACACGAGTGCCTGGATGGTGCTCTGGCTGAGATCAATGCATCAATGAAAGCAGAGGCTGAGAGCATCAGAACTGAGCTTAGAGCCTCAATTCAGGCCATTGATCCTGCTCTTGACCGTATCACGAAGTGCATTGCGCCCTTTAAACAGGAGTTGTTTACTTCAATGCAAAAGCGGATAAGCGACATGGTAGATACATACAAACTGGAGAACATGGAGCAGAGACTACTGCAAGAGCTTGCCATGTATGTGGATAAATACGACATCCAGGAAGAAATCAGCCGCCTTAGATCTCACATCAAGACATTTATCGACTGTCTGGATACCCGAGCAGGCGATATTGGCAAGACCCTCAATTTCATTACACAGGAAATGCAGAGAGAAGCCAATACTCTGGGCTCGAAGTTCTCTACACCAAATACTTTTAACGATATCCTGATCATCAAGGAAGAGATCGAAAAGTGCCGGGAGATTGTCCAAAATGTCGCGTGAACCATTACTAAGTTGGCGGTCCTGGCCTTTTGTGGAACGCCCAGTTCATTCGCTGTTCCTCATTTCGTTCCTGTTGTTGTTATCAGTGTTGCTATTCAGGCTCACGATAATATCATGGAATATGCCACTATTCTATTTTGGGGGAATGATCCTGGTGATTGGCAATCTGCTGCCTTACTTCATACAAACAGAGTATATGATTTATGAGACTGAGATAGTAGTGTACTACGCATTTATCAAGATAAGCCGACCATATTCGCAGTTCGGTTGCTTTTACAAGGACAAGTATGGTGTAATGCTTTCCACTTTTAAGCTTCCCCGTAGGCTTGATCCTTTCAGGGGACAGAGCCTGCGCTTTAGCAAGACGCGTGAAGAGGAGTCTGCATTGATGGAACTGCTTAGAGAGAAGATAGGTAAGGAATACTAAGGTATCAATATGGATAACAGTAATATAGAAGGTAGAATATTAGATCTACTCTCACATGTGCATCCTAATGGACTCACATATAGTGAGATATGTGTAAAGGTGGGATCTACTAAGAAGAACAAGCAATCTGTGAGTCAGTATCTTGCTCAGGCTTGTCTGGAAGGGAAGATTGTGAAAGAGAAGAAGCGATATCGCCTGCAAGAACAAAGGCAGGTTCCCCCCCCCTCTTCCCCATCCCCCGAGAAAGAAAGAACTGATGCCAAACTGATAGAGGGTATCTTTGATGCCACGTCGTTGTCCCGCGATCGCTCTTTTGCCTTTGTGCGCGCAGCCGACAGAGATTTCTTTGTGGATAGTGAAGACACTCTGAACGCGTATCATGGAGATAAGGTTCTGATCGAACCACATGTGCGTAAAGGCCGGGGTGATTATGGGATCGTGAGACGAATTGTGCAGCGAGCAAACACACAGATTCCCGGTGATGTTGCCAAAGTAAAGAACCGTTGGATCTTCGTAGCCTCCAATCCCAAGATCCACAATTGGTTTGAGATTAACGATCTGGGGGGTGCTGAACCTGGACAAAAAGTGATCCTAAGCGTTACAAACTGGGGATTACAACTGGAAGGAAAGATGCCCAGAGGGAACATTACAGAAATCCTGGGGAAATCCGGTGACCCTCAAGTAGAGTTACTAGCTGTGATCCGGCAATACAACCTTCCCCTCGAGTTTCCCGATGAAGTGCTTGCTGAAGTGATGCAACTCAGAGAAAGCCCCAGCCAGGTCGATATCGCAAAGCGCAAAGATCTCCGCAAACTCTTCACTTTTACTATTGACCCCGCTTCAGCCAAGGATTTCGACGATGCCATCTCAATCATCAGGAATGACAAGGGATGGAAGCTCTGGGTGCACATAGCTGATGTGGCTCACTATCTGCCTTTTTCGAGCCTGACCTTCCAGGAAGCCTCACGCAGAGGGAACAGCTTTTACTTCCCTAAAAAAGTAATCCCCATGATCCCGGAAAGGCTATCCAATCTTATATGTAGTTTGCGTCCAGATGAGGACAAGCTTTGCATGACCGTGGAGACGGATTTCGACTTCAATGGCAAAGTTATCCATCAGAGCATATATGAGAGTGTGATCAGATCCGATGCACGCCTGGCTTACGAAGAAGTAGATGATCTATTTGAGGGCAAGAATCATGAGCTCTCGGATGCCCTGGTGCAGGCTCTGCAGGAAGCTCGCTTACTTTCGCGTCAGCTCAGCCGCATTCGTAAAGATGCCGGCTACATATTCTTCGATTTACCAGAGATTGAGTATGAATATGATGCTGAGGGATTTGTTCATCACTTGGGCATCGCCGAAGAAACTGAAAGCCACAAGTTGATTGAAAACTGCATGCTGGTGGCAAATGAATATACTGCAGCGTTATTATCTCACAAAGCACCATATTCCATATATCGCATCCATGAAGATCCTGATCAGCGAAAGATCGATAAACTGATCGAGACACTGAGCTTCTATGGCATTGGTTACCTCGAGCAGGAAGATATGAACCGAAGCGTTCAGCGCTTGTTGGATTCACTCCCCGATCATGATTATCATCGGGTCTTTGATCGTATCATCCTGCGTAGTATGAAAAAGGCCAAGTACTCCACTCAGCATATTCGTCACTTTGGCCTGGCACTGGAGAACTATACTCACTTTACCAGTCCCATTCGCCGCTTATGCGATCTGGTAATCCATCACTTGTGCAAGGTGTATGTTCTTGGTAGCGAGAAGGACAAGCCCACGATGCAATTGGTGAAACATTGGGCAGCAGTGGCTTCTGAGCAGGAGCTACAGGCTGACTCGGCGGAACGAGACATCGAAAGAGTTTATAGCGCTACATACATGAAGGATAAGATCGGTGAAGCCTATTCCGGATTGGTCATTTCTGCAAATAGCAGTGGAGTAATCGTAAGGCTGAACGAAATGCCGGTCTCTGCAGTGCTTAAGAAAGATCAGTTTGGACGCGGAAAATGGGAGTATCAGGATTGGGCAATGCGCCATGTAAACCCAGTCAATAATGAATCCTTTGAACTGCTCGATACCCTAAAAGTACGCATCATGGAGGTTAGTGACGATATCTATCTGGAACTCACCGGAGAAGTCGATGATCATAAGCACTATCACCGGGTTCAGAGACAGGCTAAAGCCAGGAAGCCAAGAATAAGAGTTGACGCTAAACACAGCCATGGAAAAATTGCCAGCAAAGCGAATAAATCAGGAAGGAGAAGATGAAGAAGCCCATTGGCATATTCGACTCCGGAGTTGGCGGTCTCACGGTTTACAGGGCCATCAGGAATGCCTTTCCGGAAGAGGATCTGATCTATTTTGGAGATACTGCAAGGGTGCCCTACGGCCCCAAATCTCCAAATACGATCATTGATTACTCCGTGCAGAATGCCCGTTTCCTCCTTCAACAAGGGATCAAAACCCTTATCGTGGCCTGTAACACCTCCTCCGCTGTAGCCCTCGATGCTTTGCGGAATCTGACCGATATTCCGATCATTGGAGTGATTGATCCCGGTAGCGAAGTGGCTGTAAGTTCCACCAAAAACGGGCGCATCGGGGTTATTGGAACCGAGGGCACCGTCCGAAGCGAGGCATACTCCAAAGCCATCAAGGCACTGGTCCCCACTACCGAAGTTTATTCCTATGCCTGTCCCCTATTCGTGCCCATAGTGGAAGAAGGCTGGCAGGATCACCCCATTGCCCGTGAAGTAGCCCATACCTATCTCAGGGAACTACTTGATCTTGATATTGACACGCTAGTATTGGGATGCACTCATTATCCCCTTCTGGCAGAAACCATTAAAAGTGTCCTTGGTCAGAACGTTAACCTCGTGGATAGCGCTGAAGCAATTGCCCGTTATCTGGGCATGTTGATCCCGGCCGAACACGATGGACGTCCTGGCAAGGATAGCTTTTTTGTAAGTGATAACGAACAGAAGTTTTCCGCTCTGGCAGCCAGGATCCTATCCACTACGCCAGGCAGCTTAAAAAGGGTCCGACTCTTTGAGAGCTGGTTCATTGACTAATAAATAATATAGAATATAGAGGATTATTATGAACCCGATCATCTTGACCGCGGCAATCACGGGGGCCGAAACTACCCGTAAAGACCAACCGAATCTTCCCATTACACCAGAAGAACAAGCTCTTGAGGCAAAGGCCTGCTTTGAGGCAGGAGCAAGAGTGATTCATCTCCATGTGAGAGAAGATGACGGCAGCCCCACTCAGCGCCTGGAACGCTTTAAGGATTCCATCGAAGCCATCCGGGCTGCAGTACCCGAAGTCATCATTCAGATCAGCACAGGGGGCGCAGTTGGCGAAGCTTTTGAAAAGCGCCTGGCCCCGCTATCATTGAAACCCGATATGGGCACCTTAAACGCCGGGACTTTAAACTTTGGGGATGATATCTTCGTGAATCACCCAAAGGATATCATTCGCTTAGCTGAAGCCTTTAAGGAATACAATGTAGTCCCGGAGGTGGAGGTATATGAATCCGGCATGATCGATGTGGTGGCTCGTCTGGTCAAGAAAGGCATCATCACCCATAGTCCCCTGCATATCCAGTTTGTCCTGGGAGTGCCCGGGGGTATGAGTGGAAAACCGAAGAACTTGCTGTACATGATTGAGCATCTGGCAGAGGAAATCCCTACAGCCACATGGGCGGTTGCCGGCATCGGGAGATGGCATATTCCCACTTCAATGATGGCGATGGTTACCGGAGGTCATATCCGTTCTGGTTTTGAAGATAACATCTTTTATCACAAAGGAGTAGTCGCTGAATCCAACGCTCAATTGGTAGCCCGTCTGGCTCGCATCGCCACCGAGATCGGTCGTCCGATTGCCACTCCGCAGCAGGCGCGCGAGATCCTGGCTTTACCAGCCAAATGAGGGCATGACATGCATTTAAGTGAAAACGCACTCGTCGTACTGGAAAAGAGGTATTTTGCCAAAAACGCCGCAGGTGAATGCATTGAAGATTGGCCTGCGATGATAAATCGTGTGGCACGTAATATTTCCGGGGGCGATGAAGCTCTCTTTGAGAAGTATTATGCCCTGCTGGATAGCGGTCATTTCTTACCTAATTCTCCCACCCTGATGAATGCCGGCGGCGATCTTCAGCAGCTATCCGCTTGCTTTGTTCTACCCATCGAAGATAGCATGGAAAGTATCTTCGAATCCATCAAGAATGCTGCACTCATTCACAAGAGTGGTGGGGGTACCGGTTTCTCCTTCAGTCGCTTGCGAGAGGCCAATGCCAGAGTACGTTCCACCAATGGCGTATCCAGCGGCCCCATCTCTTTTCTAAAAGTCTTTAATGCAGCCACTGATGCAGTAAAACAGGGTGGCACACGTCGGGGTGCAAACATGGCCATCTTGAATGTGGATCATCCTCAAATCCTGGATTTCATCGTGTGCAAGCAAAATACCAGCGATCTGACTAACTTTAACATCAGTGTGGGGCTTACTGAGGAGTTTATGAAAGCTGTAGCCACTGATGACGATTATGAGCTGATCTCCCCACATACCAGGGAAGTGGCGGGAAAACTCAATGCCCGTAAGGTCTTTGATCTTATCGTGCAGATGGCTCATCAAAACGGAGAACCGGGGATCGTATTCCTGGATCGGATCAATGCGGCAAATCCCACACCCGCCCTGGGGCAAATCGAATCCACCAATCCCTGCGGAGAGCAGCCTCTATTGCCAAATGAAGCATGCAATCTGGGCTCGATCAATCTGGCTCAGATGGTCGATAACGATGATCTCAATTGGTCTCTGCTAAAGGGAGTGGTTAGAGACAGCGTGGATTTCCTGGATTCTGTGATTGACCAATCCAAGTTTCCATTACCCCAGATTGATGAAATGGCAAAAGGAAACCGCAAGATCGGACTTGGCATCATGGGTTGGGCAGATCTCCTCTATCAGTTAAAAATACCTTACATGAGCCATGAAGCGGTTGAACTGGCAGAACACGTGATGGAAGTGATTGATTTTGAAGCAAAGAACCGTAGCATGGAGCTAGCTAAGCTCAAAGGCAGCTTCCCCAATTTCCCTGAAAGCATCTATGCCAAGGGGACTCTGCAGCGTACAGGTAAATACTGCGACTGGGATAAACTTATCAAGGACATCCAAAACAGTGGTATCCGAAACGCAACTCACACCACGATTGCTCCCACCGGAACGATCTCCATGATCGCGGATACTTCCAGCGGAATCGAGCCGCAGTTCTCTTTGGTTTACGTAAAGAATGTCATGGATACAGAGAAACTGCTATATGTGAATAAATGGTTTGAGGCTGCTCTGGAAGAATGGGGCATGCTGACCCAGGAGCTATTGGAAGAAGTGAGTCAGACCGGCAGTGTCGCTCATATTGCTGATATCCCAGATGAACTGGCAGGTATTTTCCAAAGTGCGCATGATATTGATCCAGGGTGGCATATCAGGATGCAGGCAGCTTTCCAAAAGTTCACCGACAACGCAGTAAGTAAGACCATCAATTTCCCCGGCAGCGCCACAGTCAGTGACATTCAGACTGCATATGAACTGGCTTATCAGCTTGGCTGTAAAGGATTGACTGTTTATCGGGATGGAAGCAGAGAGAATCAAGTGCTCTCAGTCGGCTCCGGTCAAGACGCTTCTCCAGCGCCAGCTTCGGACAAGAAAGTGGCCCCCAGACAGCGTCCTGAGATTACTCATGGAGTTACCCAACGCCTGGAAACTGGTTGTGGGCACATGTATGTCACCATAAATACCGATGCTCACGGAGCCTGCGAAGTCTTTGTGCAAATGGGTAAGGTAGGCGGTTGCGCTTCTGCTCAATTGGAAGCCATTGCCAGGCTTTCTTCGCTCGCCCTGCGTTCATCCATAAAAATAGAATCCATCATTCGTCAGTTGAAGGGCATTCGTTGCCAATCTCCCATGTGGTACAAAGGCAAGATGATCACTTCTTGCGGAGATGCTGTCGGCCAAGCCCTGGAGCAGTTCCTGTCCCTACATGCTGACGGTGAAATCAAGAGTTTCAAGATATATCCATCCCCGGAAGTCAATGCTCCGGATGATAGGAGAAAGACCAGTCCGGCCTTGTGTCCGGATTGTGGGAGTACGATTGAGCACCTGGAAGGTTGTCTCAAATGCCCATCTTGCGGATGGTCCAAATGTTAAGGAGTGCCAATGCGTTGTAAGAAATGCAATGCCAGACTCGCAGCCCATGATCTTTGGTGTGTATCGTGTGGCAGCCAAAGTCCTGCCGTTAAAACCGACCTGGCATCTATGCCAGTACTGAAGAATACCTGGAGTAGCCTGTCCGGGCATTGGTCCGAATTCGTCCCCGTTTCCGGGCTGTCCATCATCCTGGGAATCATACCCATGGCAGCCATCACCTACATCCTGTCTTTCGTGATATCGCTTGAAAACATGAACGATATACAGTATTTATTGAACCTGCTTATCAAGTCTGTATTGTTCAGCATCTTCCTGCCTTTTGTTTTAATCCCATTTAGCCTGTTCGATTCCCATCAGAGTTACAGCTTGAAACGTGTCTCCCTCACCACCGTTTTCAGCTCCTATGGGCGGTACTTCGTTTTCAGCTTGATCAATGCTCTCTTCTTTGCGCTTGTCCACGTAGTATGTTTCGGTTTGCCCGGCTTTGCCAGCGATCCCATCCTACGTTTGGTGTGGATTGTTCTGCTGAATTACTGGATAGCCATCGTGCTTCCTGCCCCTGTGCTGATTGAAACTCAAGGGCTCAGCCCGTTCAAAGCCATAGCAAAGTCCTACCGTCATTTCCATGATGTGAGATGGAACATCTATCTGCTTTCTCTGGTACTATCTGTATTGAACCTTTTGGCTTTCGGGCTGGCGATCTTCCCTCTTTTATTCACTCTTCCGCTAAGTTATTTCGCGGTAAGAGACTATACGCTCAAGCTCATCGAGTTTGAACTGCTGGAATACAGGATAGTATGATGACACGCCGCGAAGTAGTATCTCTCATCATTTTAGTCCTGGTGATTGCCTACGGTGCTTACCAGTATGTCACCCGTGAATTCAGCGACACCCATAGCCGTTATCTATTGGATACAATCGTGGAGATATCCGGGAGCTCAAATAGTAAAAGTGTCACTCAGCACATACTGGCCATGTTCGACTATGTAGCCGAGTTTGAGAAGAAGTTTGATGAATACGATCCAAATAGCATGATTGCCCGGATAAACTCATCCTCTGAGGAAGTATTTCCCATGGATCCAGATCTTTACGAGATGCTTGTGATAGCCGATAGTCTTTACCAACTTACTGACGGTGCTTTCGATATTACGATCAAGCCAGTATGGGATCTCTGGGATTTTAACGCCGAGCAGCCCACTCCACCCGATTCAATGCTGATCAAGGAAACACTCCTAAAGGTGGGATTCGATAAAATCCGCTATTCCAAAGATCAGCTCATCAAACCGGCGGGAATGCAGATCACTCTTGGCGCAATCGCGAAGGGCCACATTTTCGATAAAGTTTCCAAACGCATGCAAGAGCTCGGTTTGAAACGCGGTTTCATAAATAGCCGCAGCTCCATTTGTTTCTTTGGCGACAAGATGCAGCCCATAGTGTACATCACTCACCCCCGGAAAGTGGACGACACCATTGCCAGTTTCAGGCTTAATGACATGTGCGTAGGCACCAGCGGGGATTATCAGCAATACTATGAGGTTGGTGAGCACCGCTATCATCATATCATAAATGCGCATACTGGCTATCCGATGGAGGATGTATTCTCTGTTACTGTGCTTCACCCCTCTGCAGCTTGGGCGGATGGTCTTTCCACCGCGCTATTCCTGATGCCTCCGGATAAGGCTCTGGAATATGTGACCACTCAAAGCCAGGCCAATTGCGTGATCTACTATCTTCAGGAAGATTCCATAGTGTCTCTCAAATCAGCCGGGATGAAGGAACTGGACTTTACCGAGAATATATGAACATTCCAGATATACAGAGCCAAAGTGATCCCCGCAACATTGTGATCGACAAAGTGGGCGTCAAAGGATTGCGTTATCCCATAGTCGTGGAAGATCGCACCAAGGGAACTCAGCACACTGTCGCCGATCTAAATATTTACGTAGAACTACCCCATCACATGCGTGGCACTCACATGAGTCGCTTCATCGAGATCTTGCATCACTATCATACAGAAGCCATCATCGGAAAGCTCCCTGACTTTTTGGCAGAGTTAAAATCATCGTTGAAGGCGGAAGCAGCATACATCGATATCAAATTCCCCTACTTCATGACCATGAAGGCTCCTGTATCCGGCATTGAATCCATCATGACCTTTGATTGCGTATTTACTGCGTCGCTCAAGGAAGATTTTGAACTCCTTATTGGAGTCGTGGTCCCAGTAACATCACTTTGCCCATGTTCAAAAGAAATATCTTCATACGGAGCTCACAATCAACGCAGCTGGATTACCATCAAAGTCAGTTACGAGGGATTCGTCTGGCTGGAGGAACTGATCGAACTTGCCCAATCAGCCGCATCTTGCGAGATATACTCTCTACTAAAGCGTGTGGACGAGAAATACGTAACCGAAAAGGCATATAACAACCCCAAGTTTGTGGAAGATGTCGTGCGCGAGATCACGTTGAAGCTCCAGGAGGATACTCGCATACTTAGTTTCTTCGTAGAGTCTGAAAATGAGGAATCCATCCATCTGCATAATGCTTACGCTTTGATCTCACGGCCGTCCAAATGAAGTTCAGAGACATCACCAACATCCGGATCGATGAGTTTCGGTTGCCGAACTCTCTCACCCTGTACTATCACCAGGATCAATCAAACCCCATTGTTTGTCTGCAATTGTACATCAGGAGCGGTTCCGCGTCAGAAGCATCCAGGCATTTTGGTTATGCCCACTTCCTGGAACACCTTGTATTTAAAACAACTGCGAAGTATCGTGATAATCAGATCAGCAATCTTGCATCGGCCAAGGGGATGGTGCTCAATGCATACACCGATTTCGATGCTACATGTTACTATCTGATGCTACCCCGTGAAGAACTCGCTCTAGCCATGGATTTCCTGGCGCAGATGGCTTATCATGCCAATTTCTCCGAGCCTGACATACTCAATGAGAAAGATATCATCATTGAAGAGATCAATCAGTATGACAGCGATCCGGAGATGAGCTTCATCGAGCATATCCAGGCCACTTACTTCCGCCGAAGCCCCCTGTCGCATCCAGTCCTGGGAACTCAGCAATCGGTCAGTTCAGCAACACTTGCTACATTGAAGGCATTCTACCGAAAGCACTACCAGCCATCCAACGCTTTCCTTGTGGCTAGTGGCGATATAGATAAGTCCGAATTGTTACAAGTCTTCACTGCTGCCTTTTCCTCCTGGATGGACAAGCCTATCACGCGACCGCAGGTCAATTGCTTATGGCGAAGACAACACATGCTGGAAAGCCGCATCAAACAGGGTCAGGATATAATCGCCCTGGCTTTGCCAGAATTGCCAGAAACCCATCCAGATAGTGAAGCATTGCATATCGCCATTCGCCATCTGGCAATCGGTAAATCCTCTCTGCTACACAAAGAACTGGTCGAAACCAGAAAGCTATGTTCCTACGTTAAAGTAAGCTCTGTTAGTGGTCTTATCCCCGGCATTAGTGTAATCCTCCTCGCTCCCACTCAGGCACGCCACAAAAAGAAGATCCTGGATGTCATCAGGTCTCATCTGGAAACCATACTTCATCATGGTGTCCCAGAATCAGCGATGAATCTGGTCAAAAAGGACATACTCCATTCCTGGCTATATAGTTTCGACGGAGTGGAACACAAGGCAGATCTGATCGCGGCTGAAGTATTCAACAACGATCTCTCCCGAATCCGAAGCTATGGTGACCTCGTCCAGGCCATTGATAATGACCTCGTTATTGGTGCAGTAAATCGACATTGGTCTCCCAGCACATGGGCATTTTATCACCAGGGTCCTGCATTTTTTAACTACGTGCCGGGCAAGCCTGCCCGGTTGAGTCACGATGCCGGAAAAGAGGATCATGATCCAGTTGTATATGGCAGATCTTTAGAGATATCTCTCGGGAAGTCTGAAATCAGTGAATTCCACCATTATGTCCTCCCCGGGGGCATGAAAGTAGTTTACAATTACATACCATCCCGTCCCATTTGTGGCTTTGCCCTCTCCTCTCCCCTATGCCAGCTAAATGAAAATATCCCGGGACAAAACTACTTTAGCGGAGCTCTTTGTCTGTACGGAACCCGAAAACACAGCCATGCAGAACTCATGCGAATATCTCGCGATAAGGGTCTCAATATCCGGGTGCAACACCATCTGGACAGTACGCTTTTTCGGGGAAAGTGTTATATTCAGGATCTTCCTGATGCCCTTTCATTGCTCAGTGAGATCGTCATTGAGCCAATCTTTGAAGAGCATTATCTTGACATGTTAAAATCCGCAGCGCTTGATAGTATCCGACGGGAAATGGATTTCCCTGCAACGCTGGCATATAATCATTGGTTTGGCTCGGTATTCGGACGCAACAACAACTTGCTCCGTGCCACCGGGGAAGCCTCTGATATCAAGGCTCTCTCACTTGCCGATTGCCTTTCATGGCAAGAATCCTGGCATCTTGGTAGGGATTTTAGCCTCTGCATAGTGGGGTCCATCGAACCGAACATGTTGAAAGAACTCTGTGAGCAGTACTTTTCCTGCCCGGCCACAGATGATCCTCCATTGCCTCAGTTTCCCAGGTACTATCATCAGAAACCTGGTAAGAAGGTGCAATACAAGCATAAAGAACAATCCATCGTGCACATCGGAGGATATGCCTGCCCCGCAGCCAGGAGAAGCGACAATTCCGCCTTCCACGTCCTGGCTCAAATCCTGGGGGGAGATCTTTCCTCACGCATGTTCAGTATTCTAAGGGAAACTCATGGTTATGCCTACCAAACCGGATTTGATTTTTCGTCCATCGAGGATCTGGGCTTTTGGTATGCTTATGCTTTCTGCGATTCTAAAGACCATAAAGCCTGCCTAAAGGTTATCCAGGATATCTTGAACGATTTGATCTTGAACGGGGTCGAGGCTGAAGAACTGAGAGCAGCACAAAACTACCTGATCTCAGTAAACCGTTATGATATGGAAAGTGTATCTTTCCGCGCTGCCACGATAGCTAATCTGATCTCACTAGGCTACGATCTGGATTTTTTCATCCAGCGAGAAACCCGGATTGCATCAACCACCGCAGAGCAAATCCACGCTCTGGTGCGAGAATGGCTGAGCCCGGATAACCGCTATATACATGTGATGGTCTAATATGTATTCTCTTGGCATAGACATCGGCTCTCGCAATACCAAGATCGTGATCTGGGATCCCAATAGTCTGCAGATAATCTGGCAAGGCTACCAAAGCACGGAAGTTTCCGTTACTTCATCTGTGGATAAGCTACTGAGTCTTTCCTCCGCCCATTGCGATGTTTCCTTAATATCCAAGAGTTGCGTAACCGGCTATGGAAGAAAGCTATATCGCAAAGCTGATAAAGTACTTTCTGAGATTAGCTGCCACGCTGCCGGTTGTTACAGTCTTTTCCCAGACTGCAGGACCATAATTGATATCGGTGGCCAGGATTCCAAGATTATCTCATTATCTAGTTCCGGCGCTGTCGATGATTTCAGCATGAATGACAAATGCGCTGCGGGTACCGGACGCTTTCTGGAAATGACGGCATTTCGTTTGGAATGCAGTTTGGATGAACTTACTCATCTCGCGGATCAAAGTGATGTGGATCTGAAACTGAATTCCACCTGTGTCGTCTTCGCAGAATCGGAAATCATCGGCCTTTTGGCAGAAGGATATTCATCCCAAAATATTGCTCACGCTGTATATATGAGCATTGCAAAACGAATCTATGCACAGATGGCAGGCATAGATGCAAATCCCGCCATTATCTTCACCGGTGGGGTAGCCAAGAGTAATCATCTGAAAAAATGCCTCGAGATCCTTCTTGGCCAAAGTCTGGATGTTCCCTTTGAGCCGGAAATAAGTGGTGCTCTGGGAGCAGCAATACTGGCATGAAAAAATACGACTTTCATATTCACACCGAGTATAGCTACGACAGCCACATCAAGGGCAAAGAACTGATGGACACGGCATTGGAACTAGGTTATGATGAACTTGCCATCACCGAACATGTGGATCTGCTTCCCCAAGAGCTATCTGTATTCGGTTTGCCTTCTTTGAAGAAGTATCAAACCTACATTAATAAGCTTCGTGAACAATATCCCTCTATCACGCTGCATTGCGGCGTCGAACTGGGTGATTACCATCTGGTAAGAGACTTTGCCACCGGCTTGATTGGCGACTTTGATTTCTTCCCCATCCTGGGCTCCGTGCATTTTCTCACAGATCACACCAACGTTGCCATCCCCTTTCCATCACCACTTAGTAAGGCTCAGACTATTGACTACTATGAGAACAATCTGCGTCTAGTATCTGAGTGCGACATTGATGTTTTGGCGCATTTAGGCGTATATAAACGCTACTACAATAGTGTGCCGGATGAGAGCTTCGCGGCAGCGCTAATCCAAGATATATTTTCTGTGATGATCGATAAGGGGATAGCCTTGGAGCTAAACTTCAGCGGACTATTCAAACCCTATGCTTCAGTGATACCAGAACCGAGATTCATTGAGATTTATCGCGAGATGGGTGGACGTCTATTCAGCCTAGGTAGCGATACTCACCGTCTGGAAAACTTTGGAAGCACCTTTCTGGGAAGCGACCTGATCGGAGATCACCTATATCCCACTAATCAAAGTCATCCATAGCCTTACGGCGCAATCTGTTGCAGTTTAGCTCACAGAGCTCTCATTGGGGGATTGGCCATATGGCTCAAACAGGTTGTGCTGCTTCTTTGACATTGTTTGTCACTTTTTAATCAATCTCGCATGAAGCCCTAATTGTTAAGGATCGATATAGGCTTTACTAACTCTTGATAATGAACATGAAGGAAGAGGGACAGCCTGGAAATAAGATCCAGTCATTATTGCTCTGGATGACGCTAGTACTGCTTATAGAAGCTTGGTCCCCTTTTGGGAAAAGGCATTCACGTCCAGCGGAGATATCAATCCCGCTTTGTACTTGGGAATGGCCGCTGCTCCCACCATAGCTGCGTTGTCCATGCAGAGTTGTAAGGATGGGTAATACACTGTGATGCCAATTTTGCCAGCCTTGTCTTCCATTTCACTGCGGAGCCGAGAGTTTGCCGCAACGCCTCCAGCTAAAAGTATACGTTTCAGCTTTAGTTCTTTAGCTTTACGTATTGTCTTTTGAACCAAAGGTTCCACTATCGCTGCCTGAATGCTTGCCGCCAGGTCAGATTCGTGGCTTTTAATGTACTCTGTTGTCTGGCCCTGCAGATAGCTGCGAATAGCAGTTTTAACTCCGCTGTAGCTGAAGTTGTAGTCATCTTTTTTGGGTAAAGCACGTGGAAAGCGGTAGAAGTCAGCATTGCCATTTGTAGCGAGCTTATCCAGAATCGGACCGCCAGGGAAGCCCAAACCCATTAGTTTGGCGGCTTTGTCGAATGTTTCCCCTGCGGCATCATCCAGGGTTTTCCCCAGTACTTCAAATTCTGTTTCACTCCGGAAATGGATCATCTCGGTATGTCCACCCGATACAACAAGGGCCATAAAAGGAGCTTCGATATCCGGGTGATCTATGTAATTGGCAAATATGTGGCTTAGCAGGTGATTTACCGTGATAAGCGGGATTGATCTCGCCCATGCCAGACTTTTGGCAAATGAGAGTCCCACGATAAGAGAGCCGATCAGGCCGGGATTTATGGATACGGCTACAGCATCGATATCCTCCAGACTTAAGTCGGCTTTCAGCAGCGCCAGATCACAGAGATGAAGGATGTTTTTCATGTGTAAACGTGAGGCTAATTCTGGTAGCACTCCCCCAAACTCCAGGTGCTGCGGCTGGCTGGAGATCAGATTTGCCAGGATGCGATAGGATGTATCGAGCACAGCTACAGAGGTGTCATCGCAAGATGACTCAAAAGCCAGGATATTGCTCATTTGCGAGGTCGTACCTTATCCGGGGTGATTGCCACCAATTCCACCCCTTCGGGCAGGCTGATTTGAACTGCTAACATGGAACCCTCAACCGAATCTTCGGCTACGCTGGCCTTGATGTCTGCTTCATTCAATCTATCCAGGACAGCGGCTTCTCCCCTTACTTTTACTGCCACCATCGATGGCAGGTACTTGCCAGGTAAGGCAATGTTTGAGAAAACTCTGGTTTCTTCCAGAACCCCGCTGATGGTAAGCAGTACGCTGCTTTCGGATACGGAAACATCACCATCCGGAAGATTCAGCTCAAGTTTACTCTGACTTTCCGCCAGTTCACCTGAGTTGATGGGTTTTGTTCTTACGCTGTTGATGTTTTGAATGCGGGTCTTGGGACCGAATATGGTCAATTTGTCCGGATCGAGAGTATAGTTGAGTTCCTTTATCCGTTCTCTGCTGTTGTCGTCAGCAAAATCCAGCACGATTGGCACAACTTTCTGGTGGAAGACGTCTGCCTGAATCGCTATCCGATCCGATTGGGCAGGCCCCAAGAAGGTGACGTTCACGTTTTCGGGCAGATCAATGCTATAATCTTCCAGCGTGAGGATATCAGAGTATTGGGTAATCTTACTGGCATCAATGTTTACTTTGGGCTTAAAGAGCATCATCTTCAGGATGTCCTGTCCTTTGCCTTTCACCGAGAAGGGAATGCTCTCGGGGATGTCTTCCAGGGTGATATTCTGCGGAACATAAAGGAGATTGATGGGTAAACTGACTACACTGCGCTGTTCTGAGACAAGCACAGATTGCAGCCAGATCATTGCAGCAAGTACCAAAGCCACAATGCGAAGTCCGTTGTTTTCTCTGAACATGATCAGTCTCTGAGTTCCGGCATCAGATTGATGTTTAGTTGCTTGATCTTTTTATACAGAGTTGTGCGTTCAATTCCGATCACTCTGGCTGTTTTTGAAACCTGCCAATGGTTCTCGTTCAAGTGATAAATCAGGAAATCTCTTTCATACTCTGTCATGCTGGCTTTGAGATTGTTCATTTTGACATAGCGCGAGTTTTCCACATCACGATTAACATCCTTACCATTCATCTTCATATTCAGATGCTGGATAATTACTTCGTTGGTGATGGTTTGCTCGTTGATCATCACAAACTTGCAAAAGTTCCTCAGCTCGCGGATGTTCCCTGGCCAGTTATAGCTCAAAAGGTGGGCACTCAGCGTGCTCAAGTCCAATTTGTCGTTGATGTTGTATTTACCGGTAAAGCTGGTCAGGAAGAAACTCATGAGTAGAAGAATATCCTCGCCCCGTTCCCGGAGTGGAGGTAATTCCACGATGTTGCCTTCGATGCGATAGAAAAGATCCCGACGAAAACGTTCTGGATTGGCAAGGACCTGCTTATTGGCATTTGAGGCAAAGATCAGCCTGGTATCCACCTTTTTCATCGGTCCGCCAACCACTTGGATTTCCTTGTTTTCAATCGCGCGCAGGATTTTGGATTGCGATACCAGAGACAGGTTTGTTACTTCATCCAGAAATAGAACACCATTGGAGCATTCTTCAAAGAAGCCAGTCTTGCTGCGTTCTGCATTGCTCACACTGCCCTTGGTGTGTCCAAATAGTTCACTCTCGATCAAGGTCTCGGTCAAGGCAGAGCAGTTCAGAGTATGAAATGGCTTACCAAAGCGATTTGATGAGATGTAGTAGTAGTTCGCTGCCACTTCTTTACCGGTGCCGGTTTCCCCCATCAAGAAAAGATCTTCTCCCGCATCCGCCAGTTTGTGGATCTGTTCGCGGACTTTCTTGATCGCGTTACTCTCGCCAATAAAGGGGAAGGAACGAGTGAATTGCTTTTTAAGGTTGATGTATTCTATTTGCAGGCCGATGTGTTCTTCTTCCTGCCTTTTCAAGGTGATGGCATTATCGATGTGGAGGAGCAGTTGATTGGTGCTAAAGCTGCTACCCTTCTCAATGAAATGGTAGGCACCCATCGCGCGGATTTCCTGCACCTGAGTAGACGTAACCTCCCCTGAGATCACGATCACCTTGTAGTTCAAATCCATGTTTGACTTCAGGTGTTTCAAAACCTCAATTCCGTTTAGCTTACTGCCAACCAGGAACACATCGAGCAATATGACATCAGGATTGAACACTCTGAGTTCTTCAAAGAATATATCGCTGTTTGGAGTGATCAATACTTCATAATTGAAACGTTTCAGCACCAGCGCGATCTGATCTGCCAAAACCACATCATCTTCAAGGATTAGTACTCTACCTTTGCTCATCACTCACCTCAGTAACCTTTCTTCCAGTTCAGCAAGGGCGTTTATGTAGTATATGTAAGCCTGATCGGGGGAATCGTAGGGCGAGAAATACTTATGCACGTCCCCATCCTGGAAGTATTTGGCGCACATATAGTAGAAGTGGTCTGAAGTGCTAAGCATACGTGTCGTTTTCAGTAAGCTCTCATCCCCCTTCACTTTCACCTTTTCAAAGAGCTCATACAGAGTCTCAATGGCGTTATGCTGCATGTCGTTTTCCAGCCATGCACTCAGGTCTCGCTGTTCATCCGCCCAGGATACGGCTTCTGGGAAGGAAATGGATTCTTGCTGGTAGTTTGCCAGTTCAGTAGTTTCACGGGGCGTAGCAAAGCCTAGATTGGCGCGCTTCAACACTTCAGCAGGGAAATGCGCCATGAAGTCGAAGATTCCGCTTTCAGCCCATTGATGCTCACCGAAGGTCTCATAATCCATAAAGAGATTTAGGAATTGATTGCGCCCTTTGTCCTCACTTAAAGTAAGATGATCGATCCAATTGACAAACTTATCCACTGTGAGGGGATACTCAGGCCAATCCCTATTTGAGAAACGGAAGGCTATGTCATCCGAAAGCTGATAGTATTTCAACAGCAAGTTTATGTCTTTCGAGTAATTTTTGTATGCGTACAGGGGTGAGCGCCACTGCAGAATGCGATCCACACCTTCGGTAAGTATGGTCTTGAAACCCTCGATTTCAAATACCAAGTCACTCAGTCGATCCTGATAGATGAGTTCTGTATTACGGAAGCTAACCGTATCGTAGCCGAACTCATCCTTCATCAGCCGACGATGCATCATCACCTGATCCAGGAATTCATTGGCATCATACATGAAGGCCAGAGAGTGATAATAAGTCTCACCGATGATCTCAACGCAGCCTGTATCAACCAGGGCTTTGAAGCTATCAAGAGTTTCAGGACTGTATGCCTTAAATTGCTCAATGGCGGTTCCGGTGATGGAATAGGATATCTTGAATCTGCCATCGAGTTTCTTGATCAGATCCAGTAGCAATTTATTGGTGGGAAGATAGCATTTCTCCGCCACTTTACGCATTACTGACGCGTTTAAAGCGTCATCGAACATATCACTGCCATGCGCGATATCAAGTACATTATAATGTTTCAATCTATAGGGTTGGTGTACCTGAAAGTAAAAAACAATGTTCAGCATATACAGCCTCCTCTTAGTCGCCTTTCCTGATGTATTCTGCCAGGGTGTTGGAATAGAGTAAACGGATCTTTTCCGCTGCTTCATCCCACTGGATTCGGTTTACTTCATGCATGCCATCGATGCCTATCTTTACGCATTTTTCGGGATTCTCGATCAGGTGGTTAATCGTTTCCACCCATAGATCAGTATCCCAGAAATCTATCTTGAATGCGTGATTCACCACTTCCGCCACACCTGATTGTTTGGATATGATCGAAGTGATGCCAAAGGCCATGGCTTCCAGAGGGCTGATCCCAAAGGGTTCTGATACCGAAGGTAACACATAGATGTCTGAGGCTCTGAGCACTCGTTCCACCTGCTTGCGATTTAGGAATCCAGTAAATAGGAAACGATTCTTTAGCTTCAACGATGCCGATCTTCTTAGCAGTTTGCGGCTCATATCACCTGTTCCCGCCATGATAAAGCGTGCCTCTGGATGTATTGCCAGCACTCTTTGGGCCATCTCCAGGAAGTAATCAGGCCCTTTTTGCAGGGTAATCCTGCCCAGAAAGAGGATTACCGGTCCGCCAAAGATACGCTGTTTGGCAATCACGGCATCATCGGGAACACTGAAGGCATTGTGTACGATCCTGATCTTAGCCGTGTCGATGCGATAACGGCTCATAATCATCTGCGCAGTATACTGAGATACAGCTATCACCTTATCCGCGTAAGTCATACCGGCGTGTTCAATCTTGTGAATCCTTTCATCGCCGGGTCCTCCCGCGCGATCAAACTCCGTGGCATGAATGTGTACGATCAGGGGTTTCTTGGCGATCTTGCGCGCTAGCATCCCTGCGGGGTAACAAAGCCAGTCATGCGCATGAATAATATCATAATCCAGAGTCTTGGCGAGTTTCTCGGCTCTCAGAGTGTATTCCTGTACCTTGCGGATAAGATCTTCTTCCCCGATCAGATTGGTCGTCAT
This sequence comes from Candidatus Cloacimonadota bacterium, assembly GCA_023392795.1. Taxonomy (GTDB): domain Bacteria; phylum Cloacimonadota; class Cloacimonadia; order Cloacimonadales; family Cloacimonadaceae; genus UBA5456. The sequence goes on along the minus strand of JAEWNJ010000136.1, from coordinate 8,269 downwards.
CTCCTGCCACAGGTCCTTTTCTTCCAAACTCACTGTTTCAGATAGCCAGTATTCTTTCTTCAAGGCCAGGCTGTCGCGCTTGATATCGGCCAATTGGAAGTAGCTTTCAGGTTGTTCGGATATGCCGATGTACTCCATTCTTTCCTGCAAAGTATTGAAGGTTACATGGCTAAAAGTGCGCTGTTTTTCGGCATCCACAAAGACCACCGGCAGCGTATCCGCGTCTTCCGGTTCGCGCATGGGGAAATATACAAACTCCTTGGTGGGGAGCACCAGATCAATCTTGATACCCTGGCCCAACAGCGCTTTGATCATTCCATAGCACGCCATCCCCAGGCCACCAGAGATCAACGGGGGAAATTCCCAGGTGAACATTAATATCTTCATGGCTCTACCCCCAAACTATCGATGTAGCTTTCGATATTGTAAAGAGCCGCCACACTCCAGGCTTGAGCCGGTGCCCCTTTGGGGAAGTGAGGCGCATCGCCGTCCCATACTTCTGCCACAGAGGCGATGTGACCCTTCATAAAGCCCTTGCGCAAGGTTCCAATGAAATCACCCAGTGCGAGTGCAAGTTCCCTGGGGCTTTTTTCATCCTTATAGACCTTCACATACAGGCCACAGAAGGGGCCAAGGAGCCACGCCCAAACACTGCCATTATGATAGGCAAGATCGCGGTCTCTTTGCGAACCGTAGTACTTTTTGCGAAATCTGATATCCTTGGGGCTGAGGGTACGGATGCCATAAAAAGTGTATAGCTCTCGGAAGCATCTCTCCAGAGCTTTCTTCATCATATCTGTGTCCATGATTGGCCATGGCAGCGACAGCGCAATAATCACATTGGGGCGGATTTCGATGATTGCCTTATCACCTTCCAGACGATCAGCCAGATAATCTCCAGCGCGGAACTTTGCCAGGGAAGCCTTTACCTTGTCTTTGAGACTTAGATACCCCTCTCGCGCTTCGATATTAGCTGATCTCACCAGGGGGTATTCCTCGCACATGGATTCGTAACAGCATAGCGCGTTATACCACAGCGCATTGATCTCAATTGGTGCGCCCCAGCGAGGGGTAACAGGCTTTCCATCGATGCGAACATCCATCCATGTCCCATGGGAAAATGCCGGGCTAAGTTCGATCAGGGCATCATCCCGTAAGCTGAAATTGCCATCATTGTTTGTAAATAAGCTACCGAAGATGCTTTCTGTGATATGAATCACTTCATGCCAGTATGTCTTGCTTTGTTTATGCTTTCCCAGCTTCCAGAGCAGAATGATGTACCAGAGAGTGGCGTCGATGCTATCATAATTCGCTTCTCTACCGCTTTCAGCCAGCATGTTTGGAATGAGACCATTCTTGATGTGTCGGCTATACTTGATCAAGGTTTTTTCCACGACGTCGAGGTGCTTATTGCTATGAAGGAGAGCATTCAACACCACCATCGTATCCCTGCCCCAAGCACCATAGAAAGGGTATCCCGCTATCACATCGTCATTGGCTATGAAATCGCTGAGGGCAAACTCCAGGATCTGCATATACTGGGGACGCTTGAACAAGATATTGTCGTTGTAATCCAGACTTCCCAGTATTCCCTCTTCGATCCTGGCCACATCGGGGTAATCCATAGCCTTGGGAAGTACTGAGTAGCGCTTTTCGATGTTCTGGATAAGTTTCTGCGCGTTGTCGATGGGTTTGTCAGAGAAGAGTAAGTAGTTGGTCTCTCCCACGGCAAGGTCAAAGCTGGCCTCAAACAGACTTATCTGGTCTCCAATCCCGGCATATCCCGCCATCACTTCCCAAGGGTAATAAACATTGTAGTACACATACCTGTTGTGTATCACTTCGCCTTTGGCAAGATAGCCATGAACGTCGATGCCATTACTACCACGCGTGGCAGAAAATAGTGTGCCATCGTTGATTGATTCTATGTTGCAGTCAAAATGCTCATAGTCCAGACATCCATGGGGATTTAGATCGTGGTGCAAGCACATGGTGAACTTCGGATGAAACTCGAAATGCAGCTTGTGCTGTCCGAGATTGGTGTATCTTACGAGGGTGCAATTGCTATTCTCATCCATCATGATTTCTTTGAGGATCAGAATCTCATCCTGATGTGGCAGGGCTGAATACAAGAAGGCGGGATGAGGACGTAACCAAGGTTTAACCAAATGCATAAATCCTTCCGGATAAATACAATTGCTGTAGTTGTTACTATCCAGGTGAAACACTTCGCCACGCCATTCGACGCGTTCTTCAATGCCCGCCACCAGATGCCGTCGGTTGAAGGCCTTGTCGCCGGCGATCAACAAACCGTGATACTTGCGCTGGTTTATCAAGTTACCCGTGCCCAAGGCATAAGAGCCCAGACGATTGGTCAAAATCCACTCATGGTGGTGGGTCTCCATGAAGTAGTTATTCATTGAACCCCCTAAATATCATAAAGTTAAGCATTGTGTTGATTTTTTTCCATTGCTTGTAATCCGTCAAGTCTTATTTGCACTTGTTTACCCATGCTACATGATGGGTGGTAAGGAAAGCATGATCGCCCGGAGAGTGTGTTAAAGATTCTACCCGAGTTAACTCTTTTGGCTGTGACGCACATAATTGTTGTTCGGAGAATGCCTGTGGCATATAAAGCTTGACTCTTTTCAGCCATCCAAATTGGATTGCCTTCAAAGCATAATGAGGTAGCAATGGAAGTCGAAGCCAAGATTTTAGTGGTAGATGATGATGATGTGGTGATCAGCATCATTCGCAATATCTTGAAGCGGGAAAACTATCTGACCCAATACTGCCACAACGGCGAAGATGCGCTGCAAATGGTGATGGAAAGCAGTTATGATCTGGTGCTATTGGATGTGCATATGGGTAAAGGGCTGGATGGATACGATACCTGCCGATTGATGATCAAAGCGCGCCCGGACATGCCGGTGATCCTGGTGACTGCAAATCAAGATGACGAATCAGTGAATCGCGGTTTTGAGGCAGGTTCAAGCGACTACATCAAAAAACCTGTATCAAAGCTGGAACTACTGGCGCGAGTGAATAACATCATCACGTTGAAGCGGGCCGAGCGTAACAACCTCTCGCTGATCAATACGATGAAGAAAGACCTCAATATTGCTGCCACCATCCAGCGCGCAATGCTACCGGAATGGGTGTATCTGGATAACGAGTTGCTCTTTTCCTCTTATTATGAGCCTTGCGAAACTGTTGGGGGCGATCTCTTTGAGCGCATCAAACTGAGCGATACGAAGTATGTAGTATATATAGGAGATATTTCCGGGCATGGTGTGCAAGCTGCGTTGCTGATGGCGGCGATTAAATCCACGATCAAGCTGATGATCGAAGCTTATCAGGACGATAAAACAATGGCAGAGCTCTTCACTAAGCTAAATGAAAGGCTTTATAATGAACTTTTTATCGGGACAAACTATCTCACTCTATTGATGGGCGTTGTGGATCTGGAAATGCACGAATTCCGTTTTTTGAATGCCGGTCATCCGCCACTTATCAGAGTGAATAAGAGCACAGGCGATATCACCATAATGGACAAAAAAGGCTCATTTCCACTAGGCTGGATACCTTCCACCCGATATGAAGACGAGGAGATTGATCACATCAGCCTACGTCCAGATGATGTCTATCTGCTTATAACCGATGGTATCTATGAGTGTACCAATGACAGTGATCTCCAATTGGGTATGGATGGCTTGAAGAAATTACTTCAGAATGACATTGAAACAGACACCTGTATCACCCTACCCTTCAAGATCATAGAATATCTGGATACTCATGGCTACGAGACATCCACAGATGATTTTACCCTATTCTCTTTTCAAGCTCTGCGCTATGCCAATCCCGAAGAACAATTGCGTCAAATGGTAAAGCATTATCACATCGTGCTGCGTTCAGCCCTCAAAGAAGTAGGCAAAACAGCACAGGAATGTGAGCGTCAGGTGTTGCAATGGACACATGATCCTCAGCTGGCAGCAAAAGTGGAACTGATCGTGGATGAGTTTTTGAACAACATCATCAGCTACGGCTATAACTATCAGGAAGATTCTGAGATAGTAATCGAGTTTCGCTTTTCTCACGATAAGCTAAGTATTCGCTTTTGGGATAAAGGCATTGAATGGGTACCGGAAAACCTGTACTACAGCATCAGAGAACCCTACGATTTTGATGCCGATACCAACAACTGTAGTGGACGGGGAGTGAATATCATCATGTCCATGAGCAACCAATTCCAGCGTAAACGCTTTGGGCACCTAAACGAAACCAAGGTGGAGATCAATCTGTGATCAGCATCATTCTCAGGGTTAAAAACGAAATGCCATGGCTGAAGTACACGCTGAAGATGCTGGCGATGCAAGACAGGCAGGATTTTGAGCTGATATGCGTGGATTCCGGATCCACAGACGGAGGATGGGAACTGCTACAATCAAAAGCTCCAGACCTGCTATACCGCATCGCGCCTGAAGATTACATCCCCGGAAAAGTGCTCAATGATGCCATCAGCCATGCGAAAGGCGATTACATCGTATTTAACAACGCCGATTGCATACCCCTGGATCAGCACTGGCTGTCCAATCTGGTTCGCCCCTTGGAAAAAGATCCCGAGATAGTGGCGGTATTTGCCAACCAGATAGCCCGAAGAGATGCCGATCTCCTGGTCCGCAAGGACTATGAAAGAGCCTTTGGCGATGGCAGAGTATCCGCAAAATGGCGGCACTTCTTTTCATTGGCCAGCAGTGCCGTTCGCCGGGAAATCATCCTGAAGCATCCTTTTAATCCCGATCTGCAGTATTCTGAGGATGTGGAATGGTCATGGCGCATGAAGCAACTGGGGCACCAAATCGCTTACGTTCCCGATGCCAGAGTGCAACACTCGCACAATTATACGCTCAAAGACATCAGAAAACGCTACCGGGGCGAAGGCAAAGCCGAAGCATACATTTACCGCGATCAATACAAGAGCAATACTACGGACTCGTCCTTTGGCCGCACAGTGTTAGTAGCAGCCATGATGGAATTTGCCAGAGACACTCTCTATCTGATCAAGCATGGAAGGCCTGATCTGATCCCCAAAGCCAAGATCTACCGCATTGCTCAACGCTTCTATGCTTATCAGGGCAGGAAGGAAGGAATTCAGGGGTATGCCCGTACAAAACTAGCTGTCAGTTGTCTGGCCTTTGATGATGGCAAAAGTGGAATCTCAGATTATACCGTGAATGTAGTGAAGGAACTCGTCAAGCGTGAGCCGCTTACCCTGATCATACATCCCTCAGATAGAGACATCTTCCCCATCGTGCAAGATAATCTCAGCTATTATCTGGTACCGGAATACCTGAAACGACCGATACTCTCGATGCTTTGGCACCTGTATTGCTTACCGCGTCTGATCCAAAAACATGGATGGGAAAAGATCGTTCTCCCCGCGGCAAACCGACGTCTACTCTGCCGTTATCAGATACCGGCTGCGCTCACTTTTCACGATCTGTCGCAGTTTCACATCCCGGGTAAGTACGATTTCCTGAGAATGCTTTACATCAAACATGTGGTGCCGTACTATCTGAAGAAGGCTCCAGCCGTCTTTGCCATCTCTGAAAGCACGAAGGCAGATATGCTTCGCTTCTACAGGATGAAACCGGAATCTGTAACAGTAAACTACAATGGTTTCAATCCCGAAAAGCTGAGCGGTGACATGACCCTGGAACAGCTGCAGGAACGTTTCGGAATACAGAAGAGATATATGCTTTACATCGCACGCGTCGAGCATCCCGGCAAGAACCATCTCAATCTGTTGAAGGCATACGAACAGCTTCCGGAAGAGATCAAAAACGAGTACGAGCTTGTCTGCGCTGGCAGCAAATGGAGTAACTCCGAGGCTGTCCTTTCGTATCACTCAGGGATGAAGGATAAAGCCAATATCCACTTTCCCGGCTTTGTAAGTGGCATTGATATGGCCGCCCTATACAAAAACGCGAGCCTATATGTGTTCCCTTCTCTATATGAAGGCTTTGGGTTACCCCTCTTGGAAGCATTTGCCGCAGGTGTACCAGTGGTTTGTTCTGATCGATCATCCCTGCCCGAGATCGGAGCTGATGCAGTGCGTTGCTTCAATCCCAACGATCCTGCTGGTATCGCGAGTACCATCCAAAGCGTGTTGAGTGATCCGCCTTTGATGATTCAGATGATATACCTGGGTAAGGAGCGTTTGAAAGACTTTAGCTGGGTAAAGCACGCATCAATTATTATGGAAAGCCTAACCAGTCAGCGCTGATAGAGGCAAAAACGTAAGGGGTATTTCCCGTCTCTACTGCTGCTATTCGTGCAGCTTAGTAGTTGGTATTGCGACAGGTTAATCTCCGGAAAACGGGTGTCGCCAGGTATATCCATATCGATATGCGTGATGTATAACTGCCTGGCATAAGGCAGCGCTTGCGCGAACACCTTTGCTCCCCCGATTATGAAAGCTTCCGGATAGTCGGCTATGGCAGCCTTGAAATCCCGATACACTATGGCATCCACAGGGTTGAACTCTGTATTTCTGCTTAGAACGATGTTCTTTCTCCCTTCCAGAGCTTTGCCGATCGATAAATAGGTGTTTCTACCCATTATGACGCTGTGACCCATCGTGGTTTGGCGGAAATGAGCCAGATCTTCCGGTATGTGCCAGGGCATGCGGTTATCCTGGCCGATCACTCTGTCATTTGCCATAGCCACAATGATCTTGAGCACTAGAACCTGCCTACTTCAAAGAAATGATCGATCTGAGGTATCCCAGCCCGCTTAGCTTCGTCCAATGTGCCATTAAACAGCATCTTGCCTGCATCCAAAAAAATGATCTTATCGGCAATGCGATGAATCGAAGCCAATTCATGAGTCACGATCACGATTGTCATGGAAAGTTGCTTCTTCAGATCCAGGATCAATTCATCCAGAGCAGCGGAAGTGATGGGATCCAACCCCGCTGAGGGCTCATCACAAAAGAGGAGCATGGGATCAAGCGCCATCGCTCTCGCAAGAGCAGCGCGTTTTTTCATGCCTCCCGAAAGCTCGGAAGGGAACTTGTAGATCGCCTCGGATAAACCCACAAGGTGGAGCTTTACCCGAATGATCCGATCGATGATGTGACGGGGCAACTTGGTATGCAACTCCAGGGGGATGGAGACGTTGTCATACACAGAAATCGAATTTAACAAAGCGCCATTCTGAAAGAGCATGCCGATCTGCTGCAATACTTTGTTATACTCTTTCTCTTCCATACTTAAGATCTCTTGCCCGCAAAACTTCACGCTGCCAGAATACGGTTCATAGAGGCGCAGCATGTTCTTGAGCAACGTAGTTTTCCCACATCCGCTACCGCCTAAAATCACGGTAATTTCTCCAGAGTATATATCTACGTTAATGCCGTCCAATACGGTTCTATCCCCATACTTGGCAATCAGGTCCCGGATCTCGATAATGGCTTCGCGCTTCATAGGTATAACAAACTAAAGATGGCATCAAATATGATGACGGCGAAGATGGAAGCTACCACCGCCTGAGTGGTGGCTCTGCCAACGCCCTCTGCCCCGCCTTTAACCTGGAAACCGTAATGCGAGCCGATAATCACGATAACCCATGCGAACCATACGCTTTTCCCAAAGCTAATGATCACATCTTTGAGAGCAAGGATGTCGATGCTGCGAGAGTAAAATACCTCCGGTGAAAGCCCAAGATACCCCAATGCGATGATAGCGCCGCCGATCATCCCGACTAATATGGAGAAGACGATCAGGATGGGCATAACTACTGTGATGGCATGAAACTTAGGCACCACTACATAACGAATTGGATTAAGCGCCATCATGCGTAGGGCGTCCAATTCTTCGGTCACCTGCATTGTGGCTATTTCCGAAGCAATCGCACTACCGCTGCGTCCAGCCACGATGATGGCTGTGATGAGGGGTGCAAGCTCACGCACAATAGAGACAGCCATCATATCCGCGATAAACACGTTCGCGCCAAAATCACGCAGTAAAACTCCTGATTGTAAAGCGATGATGAAGCCGATGATGAAAGATAGCAGCGCAACTATGGGCAGGGCATCAAAACCAAGGTTCAAGGCTTGCTGGATGAAGGATCCTTTTCGTTGCTTACTCCTGTTTACCAAACCCACCGCGCTGAAATAAAACACTTCGGAGGCCAGAGTCAACATTTCGGTCAATTGCTGCCAGCCTGTGATCGCAACATCGCCAAGCTTCTCAAAGAAGCCCATTTC
>JAEWNJ010000021.1 GCA_023392795.1 Candidatus Cloacimonadota bacterium | reverse complement strand
ATGTAGTCATATTCGATGGCGTAGGCATAACGCATGATCTTTGCCTGTTCCAGACCGGGAATGCTGTGAATAATCTGTTCTTGCACGTAGGCCGGGAGGCTGGTGGAAACTCCATTTACGTAGCCTTCGTGAGTATGCAGACCTTCAGGTTCGATGAAGACCTGATGGCTGTCCCGATCAGGAAACTTCACGATCTTATCCTCGATGGAGGGGCAGTAGCGAGGTCCGATGCCCTGTATTATGCCGGAGTACAGCGCTGATTCATGGATATGCTCTTTGATGATGGCATGCGTTTCCGCCGTGGTGCGGGTGATGTAACAGCACGCAAGATTGCGTACCGGGATATCGCGATAAAAGGAAAAGCCCCGGGGATTATCGTCCCCTTCCTGGGCTTCCAAAGCAGAGTAATCCAGGCTTTGCAGATCCACTCGGGGAGGGGTCCCAGTCTTGAAACGCTTTACCTGCAGTCCCAGGTCTTTCAGGTGAAGTGAGAGCTGATCGGAGGCAGGTTCGCCGCTGCGTCCACCGCTAAAGCTGCGGGAACCTATATGGATGGTTCCCTTCAAAAAGGTTCCGGAAGCGATGATCACTTTTCGTGCTGTGTACTCGCGTCCGATCAGGCTGACGCAGCCCTTCACTTCGCCATTCTGCACGATCAGTGATGCCACGTCCGCTTCGATCAATCTTAGGTTTGGTGTATTTTCCACCGCTTCGCGCATCAGGGTGGAATACATGGCGCGGTCGTTTTGCGCTCTGGGTGCCCACACAGCAGGGCCTTTCTTGCGATTTAGCATGCGGAAATGGATGCCCGAGAGATCCGCCACGCGCGCCATTTCACCGCCTAGTGCGTCGATCTCGCGCGCCAGATGCCCTTTGGCGGGACCTCCGATGGAGGGATTGCAGCTCATTCTGCCGATGGCTTCCAGTTTGATGGTAAAGAGCGCGGTATCAGCCCCACGGCGTGCCGCAGCCAAAGCGGCTTCTATACCCGCGTGCCCCGCGCCAATGACGATAATATCAAAGCGGTCCTGCATGATCCCGGTGTCTCTTAGATGTGCGTTTCCAGATAGTTTGCGATGTTCTCCAGGCCAGTATTTTTGAGCGCGGATACCGCATAGATAGCTTCGCTGCGCAGTCCCAGACCTTTGGCCAGATCTGCCAGCACCTTCTTCTGCTTGGTCTTGGGGATCTTATCCGCTTTGGTGGCGATAACGCAGTGTTGAATCTCGCGCAATCGCAGCATATCCAGCATCAGGATGTCTTTTTTATCGGCTTCGTGGCGAATATCCACCAGCACAAAGATCCCTCTTAGTTGGCTGCGTTGCTCGAAATACTTGTTTACCATCACACGCCATTTTTCCTGTTCTTTCTGGCTAACCTCCGCGAAGCCATAGCCCGGAAGATCGGTGAGTTGCATAAAGCCAGTATCCTCTTTGTCATCCAGTTTGTAACGGGTGAGGAAGAAATTCAGCAGCCGGGTTTTACCGGGAGTGCCGGAAGTCTTGGCGAGGCCGTGATGATTGGTCAGCAGGTTTATCAAGGAAGATTTACCCACATTACTGCGGCCCGCGAAGGCAAATTCCGGATACGCTGATGCCGGATAATCGGCAGGCTCCACCGCGCTTTTTACATAGTAGGATTCCACGATTCTAAGCATCGGTATATACCACACTGCTGCGTTCGGATTCGTAGAGTTCCACTTCTCTAATCGTGGCAGAGTAGGGCTTCAGTCCCTTTTTCATTCTCTCAAAGATCAGACGGGCGAGATTTTCCGAAGTGGGGTTCTGACCATCTAAAAGGGTGAGATCATTCAGATATTCATGATCGAGGAGATCGAGGATGTCTTTCAAGATACCCTTGATGATGCCATAATCCAGGGCCATGCCTATCTCATCCAGAGTGTCGCAGGCAATCCCCACGCGAACTTTCCAGTTATGCCCGTGCAGATTGGAACACGCGCCCTTATATCCGCAGAGCCTGTGCGCAGCGGAGAAGCTATCGGTTACATTCAGTAAAAACATGTTTTTCTCCTTTAGAAATACTTCTTTCGGATGAAGATGATCACCAGCAGCACCGAAAGTACCAAAGCGGCACTCATGACCAGGAAGAAAGCGTTTGGATTCTGCTGCAGGGGCAGATCCAGATTCATCCCGTAAATACTGGCGATCAGGGTGGGCAGCGCCAAAATGATGGTGATCGAGGTGAGAAACTTCATCACCACATTCAGGTTATTCGAAATGATCGAGGCAAAGGCGTCCATCATCCCGGAAAGGATACTGCTGTAGATATTGGCCATTTCGATGGCCTGTTTGTTTTCGATGATCACGTCTTCGATCATATCCTCGGCATCGGGGTCATTTTGTAGCCAGCGCGAACGTTGCATGCGTTCCAGGATGATCTCGTTCGATTTCAGCGAAGTATTGAAAAAGACCAGTGATTTCTCCATCCGGAGCAGGCGGATCAGTTCTTTATTGCGCATCGATTGATGCAGTTCATTTTCGATATTATTCGTACGGCGATTGATCTCTTTGAGAAACTTCAAAAAATACATCGCAGCCCGCAGATTGATGGAGAGCAGAAAGCTTTGCTGCGTGATGTGGAAGGGACGGTGTTTCCCATCCAGATACTGGGTCAAAATCTCGTTTTCATAAAACGACACTGTGATCACCTTGTCCGGGATCACGATGATGCCCAGAGGTGCAGTGGCGAAGCTGACGGAGGCGGAACGGTGACGGTAATATATCGGCACCCTCAGGATGATCAGCATTGCCTCGGCGTCGTATTCCATACGCGAGTTCTCATCGGCGTCCTGCAGGTCGGTGATGAAGTCATCGGGCAGATCGTATTTGGCGATCAGATCCTTGATCTCATCCTCGTCCGGACTTTCCAGATGCACCCAAAAGGCCTCGTCTATGGCAAGCGCAGGTACAAACCGCTGTTCAGCAATCTTGAAATACTGGATCATCTGAGGCCTCCTTTTCAGTATTTTTCTCCCAGCGTGGTCAGTCTTTGGCGCCAGCCAATTTATGGCAAGGAAAAAACTACGGAGGGGCTATCGCTTTACGGGAAATTGATCTGGATATTCTTTACCTCGGGGTACTTTTCCAGGTGTTCATGAATCTCTTCAGCCACGTTGTCACGCCAGCTATCAAAAGAAAGCATGTTCAGGTCGATCAGTACTTCGCCATCGCTGAACCCCACGTATTTCACCATCTTCAGGCTTACGATATCCTCGCCGACCTTGGGATAGATGATCTTCTTCAGCTCTTCAATGATAGTATCTTTGCTGAAGTTTGGCACTTCTTTGAGTCCGTTGGCAATCTCATAATTCGAGATCGCGGTTTGCAGAGTGTCCGCTGCCAATACGGAGCAGTGAACCTTCACTGGCGGCAGGCCGTCCAAAGCTTCCATGGCATCGCGCCAGGTGATGGCTTTTGCCTCATCCAGGGTCTTGCCCTTGGCCAGGTCAGTGATGATGGAAGCGGTGGCGATGTTGGATGCGCATCCGTAGGAAAGGAAGCTGATGTCATCTATTACTTTGGTATCTTTATCCACCCTCAGAAACACCGTCACCTGATCGCCGCAGGAGGGGCTGCCTTCGGTGGCGGAAGCATCGGCATTTTCCATTTTGCCCACGTTGTGGGGGTGCATAAAGTGGTCTAATACTTTCTGTGAGTACTGCATTTATTTCTCCTGGTTCTTTAAAGCGCTGTATAGCGGGCTGCGGGAGCGCAATTCTTCGGTGATCTTCGCCAGAGTATCCACCGTGTAGTCCAATTGTTCTTTTGTGGTATAGCGGGAAAGAGTAAACTTCATGGATCCATGCGATTGCACATGGTTTTTGCCGATTGCCATCAACACGTAATTTGCCTTGAGACCCTGCGAGGCGCAAGCCGATCCGGTGGCAACTGTGATGCCATGCATATCCAGCATCATAGTGATGGCTTCACCTTCTATGTAATCGATGGAGATATTCACGTTATGCGGAGCCCTACCCTCGCCGGGAGCGCCATTCAGTTCGATGTACTGGATCTTCTTTCTCAACTCTTGCAGGAGATAATCCGAGAGTTCGCGCAAGTGCGCCACATTCGCGTCAAAATCAGTGAAGGCAAGCTCCACCGCCTTGGCAAATCCCGCGATCAGGGCGATGGACAATCCACCCGTCTGCAGATTGTCTATTCTTTTCACACCGTGCACACTTTGCCCCAGCTTGCTTCCCTGGCGCACGTAAAGCGCACCTATACCCTGGGGACCGTGTATCTTATGCGCGGAGATGGACATCGTATCGATGCCAAGGTCCTTCATGTTCAGAGGAATCTTGCCAAAAGCCTGACCGGCATCAGCATGGAAATAGATCTTGTGCCCCGCGGCGCTGAGTATCTCCGAGATTTCCTTCAGAGGCTGGATGGTGCCCACCACGTGGTTCACGACTGTGGTCATAAAAAGCACAGTATCCGGGCGGATGGCGGCTTTGAGTTCATTCAGATCAATCCTGGCTTCGGCATCAGCAGAGAGATATGTAACTTCAAAGCCCTGCTTTTCCAGGTAGGCGGCGTTTGTCAATAGGTCAGGATAATCCACCACACTGCAGATCGCGTGTCCACCCTTGAGAGCTGAGGCCAGGCCCTTGATGGCGATGTTGTTGGCCATAGTACCACCAGAGGTAAAATGAATCTCTGAGGCATTGGCTGCGATGGATTCTGCCACCACCTGCTGAAAGCCTACGATGGCATCATTGGCACTCTCCCCGGTGCTCACAAAAGAGCCGGGATACCAAAACTTCTCTGTAAAATAGGGCAGCATGGCATCCACCACCTCCGGTGCAGTGGCTGTGGTTACGCAATTGTCCAGATATACTTCCCCGGGTTTCATGATCCCATACCTCCCTTCCAGTACCTTTTGGCATCGGCCAGCGAAAAGGCGCGGAACACATCTGCCAGCTTGCTATTCATCGCGGCAAAAAACAGGGTGAGATTGCAGCCTTCGCCCACGCAACTCCGCTGGGTGCCGGCTTCGCAGGCGGCACTGAAGGATGTATCCTCCATCGCATCCAGCAAGTCCATAAAGCTGATATCCTCAAGCTCCTTTGCCAGAGTGTAGCCTCCCTTGCTGCCGATGCTGCTCTTCACGATTCCGGCACTCTTCAGCAAAGACAATAGGTGCTCTATGTACTTTTTGGATAGCTGCTGCGCGTCGCTCATTTTCTGCGCGGACATTTGCTTCGCTTCGGAAAGCTCAAGCAAAACCCGTAAGGCATATTCGGTTTTGGTATTCACCGCCATGACGTTCTCCATTTGATTCTTTTGATTACATACTAATCGGATGGGGTATTCTGTCAAGCAGGATTTTCTTTTTTCCCTTGCCGCAGTAAGTCTCCCCGGGGGTTGAAAGCGTTTGTCTCCCCAGGAGTTGATAGCGTTTGTCTCCCCAGGAGTTGAAAGCGTTTGTCTCCCCAGGAGTTGAAAGCGTTTGTTGAGTTCGTGTAATGCCTAAAGGTTCCAACTGTTCCGCTTGCTCTGCTTCGGAGGAGTGAGCTTCGGACGCTTTCGACTTCTGGCAGCGGGCCCGTGAACCAAGTCTGGAGTGCATACCCGCTGCTTGAAGTCTAAACTGCTCGTAACTTACTGGCTGTTATGAACATAATAGTAGCATGACACTCGAAGGCACGCATGATCAATGGAAAGCAGTTTAAACTCCAAGGGAGACGATCGTGCGACAAGATGTCGCAGCTACACTGGGGTGGTAAGCTCCGCTTGCCACAAAGGCCGCAGGCCTTTACTTCTGGCGACTCCGTCGCTACTACCAAGCAGGAGCTTGGCAGCCCAATAGGCGGT
>JAEWNJ010000126.1 GCA_023392795.1 Candidatus Cloacimonadota bacterium | reverse complement strand
TGATAATACCAGAACCGGAGAGCTTTGGCATTTTGCAACGAAGTGACTTTGATAATGCCCAGAGCGTTCTGAAAAAGATGGGTATCCTGCAGAGGAACATCAGCTATGAAGAGTTCTATCCCCGTGCCACACGCTAACGCAGAACGCACTCTGGCCTATCAGCTGATATCCTTCATCTTTATCGCGATGCTACTGGTGTTTGTAGCCTCCGTTCTGGTCACCCGTGTGGTTTATAAGAATATCATCCTGGATTCTCAGCTGGACAAAATGAAGCATCTGGCGCATGAGAGAATATACTTGATAGATGGCATTCTCCATAAGGTGGAATCACTGGCCAATACTTCTGTGAATTTATTGCAGGATACTGAGATCAGCAGTTCATCCCTGGAAAAGCACTTTCGTAATGTGATTCTGGACAATCGCGATGTAAACTCGGTTTCCCTGGTGTCACTGATTCCAGGAAATGAGCAGGCACTGCTTTTTTACCCCCATCAGCATCTGGTGGTTCGCAAAGAAATCCAAGGCACAGATTACCGCTTCAACGATTGGTATCTCTTCCCCATGGTATCAGGCAAATCACAATGGATTGAGCCATGGGTGGATGCAGAAGGTGCGAAAGATCTCCTGATTTCCTATGTGATACCAGTGTATAGTAAAGGTGAGGTCACAGCACTTATCCGTTATGACATCGCTCTATCCTTTCTTCAGGAAAAGCTGATAAACACTACTTCCTTCAAAGTCGGCAATAGTTTCATGGTGTCGTCCACCGGCACATTGATCACTAATCAGGATCGATCCCTGGTGATGAATCACACTCTTTTTAGCCTGGCAGAGGAATACAAGGACAATGACCTGAAAGACCTCGGATCGGCGATGATCAATGGGGAAATGGGACATGCATTCATCAAGGGGAAATCCCCCATGGCTTTCAGCTGGATATACTACCAACCGCTGTCAAGCAACCACTGGTCAGTAGCTATCGCGATCCCCGAAAGAGATCTGATGGCTCCCATCAATCTAATCCTGGTGATACAAACCCTCACGTCACTACTCATCTTTCTGAGTGTTGCCGGAGTAATCTACGCCAGGACAGTGAGTGTATCCAAACCACTGCAAAGCTTGGCAATTGCGGCAGATATGATCGGTGCGGGAGACTTTGAAGCTCAGCTCCCCATCTCTGATAAAAGCATTGAGATCAGCCGGTTGACCCATTCCTTTGCCGCAATGCAGAAATCGCTGAAAGACTATATTGAGAACCTGAAAATCACCACTGAGGAGAAAAACAAGATCCGTGGAGACGTGATTTATGCCAGCGAGATCCAGACCAATCTGATTCCCAAGCAATGCACCAATCCGTTCGGAATCAAAGAGATCCGCACGCATGGCATCCTGGAGCCGGCCGGAGATATCGGAGGAGATCTATACGACTTCTTCCTCATCGATAATGATCATTTTTGCTTCGTGATAGCCGACGTGCTGGGGAAAGGAATAGTTGCCGCTATGGCCATGACCATGGTATCCACACTCCTGCCCTCCATCGCGCCATACTACAAAAGCTCATCAGAATTGTTGCATAAGCTGAATGAGTTCTTGTGCAAAAACAATGTGGAAGCCAATTTCGTGACTGCCCTTCTGGGGATCCTGAATATCAAAACCGGGGTGTTACAGTATTCAAATTGCGGCCATGTTCCGATGTTTATCCGCAAGATTGATCACAGTTACACATGTTACAACGAAACGCACTCCACAGCACTGGGTGTGTTTGAAGACTTGAAGATCGGCTCAGACACCATTCATTTGGATAAAGGTGATGAGATAATTCTGTTTACCGACGGGATCACCGAAGCTCAAAATTCCGCGGAGGATTTCCTGGGCCTCTCCGGCTTGGAAGCCATCATTGCCGGCCTGCGATATCCCAATCCTGAGAAGACCGCAAACAGCATTCTGGAAGCTGTTCATGAGCACGCCAAGGGTTCCTCCCACAAGGATGACATTACATTATTGGTGTTGGATTGGAAACATCCGGGATTTCAGGATCAATAGCTGAATACCACTCCCGATAGAGGGAAGATCCACTCGTCCTTCGCGCTTACAATGCTGATGCTGCCTTCTTTTCGGTGAATTACGGGATTCTTCCGGCGGCCAGAGAATATGGTAACTGGTTGCACCCCTGATAAGCTCTCAGGGTAGTGAAAATCGATCTTTACACCCTGAGTAAGCTCACTGACGAACACCGAGAATTGATGCAGATGCTTGGGATAAAGAGTGATAGTATCAATGCTGAAGCGCACCTCGCTACCCACGAGATCCTTCAGGCCGGGATGCGAACAATGGATCTCCAGGCTGCCATCACGATGCTTTATCCGACATTCCAACTCCAGATCATCAATCCTGGCGGAGCTAACAGTGAAGCTTTCCTCATCCAATGCTAGCTTTTCATCCAATAACCAACGATACTCCACATCACGGCGCAGGAAGTAACGGCGCAATTGCTCATCGGATCGCGCACAGGCGATGATGAAAGAATCGGATTGCAATATCTTGTGATATGACAGGTGGGTGACGGCCCTGAAATACTCTGCTTTCGTGCTCGCTTCAAAGCTGATGCTATGCACGAAATCCTTCCTGTAATGCACATCACGATCCCTGTCGGCAAAGAAACTCCTCAGAATCTCCCGCGATATCAATTCACCGATCTCCGCACTCTGCAGCCTTTGCGATAGAGCCGCCGAGATGATTTCGCTCAGTTTGCCATCACTGAAATCAGGTGCTACAAAATCTCTGCGCGCCAGCGGAGCACTGTGCAGGAGTTCCTCGCCCGAGCGATAATACCTGCGTGCCCGGCGTCCTATCTGGCAAAGCAGTTCGTAAGCCGAGCCCCCGTACAACCCGGCAATGCTCTGCGCGCGGAGTTGTGCTTCATTATCTCCGATCAGGGTAACAGCATCTCCAGGATTTACGGTACTATCCTGGTCAATAAAGACAGTGATCATATCCATGGATACACGTCCCACCACGGGGTAAACGCATCCATTGATCGATACCTTCCCTTTGTTGGACAAAAGGAAATCATAACCATCCGCGTATCCGATGGGGATCACAGCATAGCATCCATCGCGAGGAGCAATCCAATCCCTGTTATAGCCCACCGATTCGCCCTTCCTTATCCTTTTGATCTGGCTGATGCGCGAACGGAAGGTCATCACAGGGTGAAGGTGCCGGGCGATCTCCTCATCGTCGATGGTGCATACGCCAAAGCTCAGTATGCCAAAGCGAGCCAGGTTGCAGCCCTTCCCGTATGCCCTGATAGTAGCGGCGCTGTTGCTGAGATGCACATAGCGAGGTTTTTGTCCGAGACTACTCACAAAGTGATCAAACTCTTCTTCCTGATTCAAGGAAAAAGCAGCGTCACTCTCCGAAGCGGCAAAATGGCTGAAGATGCCTTCCACCTCGATATTAGGTAGCCCGGCGATGGCATCGTACATCGTAAGGGCTTCATCAATGCGCACTCCGCTACGATGCATACCTGTATCGAGCTTGATATGGACTTTCTGGGAACCTTTGGCTTGGGCCGAAAGGGCTTGGGCAAAGCCAAGTTCGTGCACACCTGGCACCAGATTATATTCCAGAATGGCCGGAATTTCACTCTGCAGGCTGGGCGATAGGATCAGGATGGGCGCATTGATGCCTTGAATGCGCAGCATCTTCCCTTCCTCCAGATTGGCAACTCCGAGATACACGGCCCCTTCCATCAGGGCGGCTTGGGCGATTTCTCTGGCACCGTGTCCATAGGCATCCGCCTTCACGATCTGCATGAAATCCTGTCCCGGCGCTAGAAAGCTCTTCAAATAGCGAAGATTGGCCCTGAAGGCCGAGAGATCTATCTCCACCCAACTGCGATCTGATGAATTGATCTGCATGATCTAGAAATACTTGGCAGCCAGATCCGCCAGAGCTGATCGTTCACCCTTTTCCAGAGTGATATGTCCCACCATACTTTCACCCTTCAGCTTTTCCACCGCCACCGAAAGGCCGTTGCTGATGGCATCCAGATAAGGGATATCGATCTGATAGGGATCACCGGTCAACACTACCTTGGTATTTTTCCCCGCTCTGGTGATGATGGTCTTCATCTCATGCGGACTGAGGTTCTGCGCTTCATCAATGATGATAAATTGATCCGGTAAACTGCGGCCACGAATATAAGTGAGAGGTTCCAACTCCAGAAATCCATAATCCATAAAGTCTTCCAATCCCGGCTTTTTCTTTGCCTTGGAGTCACTCATGCCCTTCTCATCGTGCGAAGAGAGTATTATTTCCATGTTATCATAAATGGGCTGCATCCAGGGGTTAAACTTCTCGGCTTTACTACCGGGAAGATAACCCAGATCTTTCCCCAAAGGGGAGATTGGCCGCGATACCACCAGACGTTTATACTTCTCTTCGTCCACCACTTTGCTAAGACCCGCTGCCATGGCCAGAAGGGTTTTTCCCGTCCCAGCTTTACCGGACAAGCTCACCAGCTTCAGATCGTCATCCATCAAAAGATCAAGAGCCATCTCCTGTTCAAAGTTTCGCGGCGAGATGCCAAAGATATCTCCTCCACGATAGCTGTTCAAACGATAGAGCTTGTTATGATCCTTGTTATAGCGTAAAGTAATGGCCTCTTCCCCATTCCCGCTTTTTGTCACACGGACAAATTGATTGGGATACAGCTCTTCAAAGACGTTGTTTATGAATCTTCCCTGCTTCAATTCGTCAAAGAGCAGGGGATCCAATTCCTCGTGCCGCCAGCCGGTGAAAAACTCATCAAACTTCACCGTATCGGTTTCGAAGTTCTCGGCTATAAGCCCCATGGTATCAGCCTTGATACGGACGTTTACATCCTTGGATACCAGGATCACCTGCTTTTCGGGGTATTTCTCCTTGAAGTAAAGCGCTGTAGCGATGATCAGATTGTCATTTCTATCCATGAACATCAGCTTACCGGCTTTGGTGATTACATCCTGATTTACCGTTACTTGAATGGTGCCGCCGGTGTCAGTCGCAACACCTTCCTGTAAACTGCCGCTGTGCCTGAGATCATCCAGATAACGCCCTATCTGCCGCGCGTTCCGGCTCTTTTCATCCAGTCCCTTCTTAAACTGATCTATTTCTTCGATCACGACAATGGGAATCACCACGTGGTTATCATCAAAGGAAAACATCGCTCGGGGATTGTGAATAAGCACGTTCGTATCCAACACAAATATCTTTCGTTTCATTTCATCTCCGTGTTCTATCTGTTTTGTTTGGTGAATATGCGGCTGATCAGATCCGCGTGAGCTGGGAACTCGTCCAGCAGTTTCTGCTGTTCTGCCAGCTCGAAATCAGCATAGCTGAAGCTGGGCCACAACGTACAGCCACAAAAAGTGTATGAATCCTCTTCAGCTACTTCCGCGCAAAACCATGTGCCCATCGGAATGGCGAATTGTGGCAATTCACCCAGGTCCAATCGCATTCCCAGATGCATCTCTTCGTGTCCCCTGGCCCCTGATAGTAGATGAATCCGTAGAGTGCTGCCCTGATAGTAATGCCACATCTCGTCACAATTCACCCTGTGCCACAAGCTTACTTCTTTAGAGGGTAAAAGGTACAAAATCGAGGATCCCGCACTACGCTGAGGATGCAGAATCTTGCCCGCGGGGTCCCTCAGCTCAGATTGCATTTGGGATTGCCAATTTCTGCGGTAATACCCTCCCTCCGGATGCGGCAGGAGGTTCAAGCGCTCTATGATGCTGCGGTAGTCATTCATGGCATACACTCCTTGATTTAGTTTCGGGGCAAGGAAAAGCGGATACAGCATGGGCGTCAATGTTTTTTATCAGGTGGGGATTTCACTATCCAGATCGAGGGTAAAAAAATGGTGCTGAAGGGGGGACTCGAACCCCCATGAGCTCATCGCTCACTAGTCCCTGAAACTAGCGTGTATACCAATTTCACCACTTCAGCACGCGCTGTGATTGTCACGATCTTAATCGTGCTTTTTCTGTCAAGCAGAAAATCGCGCTACACTTTGAATTTGTACGCTTCTCTATTCAGTTTTACGCTCTGTCATGATACACTTGCCGCATCCATATAGATCTCTGCGACTGTGGGATGCGCATGAATCGTACGGGCCAGATCAAAGGTGGTTCCTTCAAGTTCCATCAGGATTCCAGCCTCACTGATCAGATCGGTGGCGTTGGCAGCTGCCATCTGAACTCCCAGTACCTCATGATACTTCGGCTCATAGATCACCCGGATAAAACCCTCGGATTCTCCCTCCGCCAAAGCTTTACCATTGGCAGATAATGGGTATTGATTGATCTTATATTCTACTCCCGCCTTCTTTAGCTCATCTTCGGTTTTGCCGATCTGGGCCAACTCCGGATCGCTATAGATGTTTAACGGAAAGCTCCTTTGCTCCTCAGCCATTTCTTCCCCATGAATGGCAGCGATCACTTCCAGGGCTTGAGCTGAAGCTATATGAGCCAGGTAGCTCTTGCCGTTCACATCTCCAGCTGCATAGATACCCTGCACCGATGTCTGATGCCGGCGATCAGTGGAGATAAAGCCATTCTCCAGTTTCAATTCCAATTCCATCGGAGGCAGAACCGCTGTTCGGAAACTGGCGTTGATCACCCGATCAAAGGCAATCTCCGTCTCATTCTGATACAGCTTTCCATTCTCAAGTTTTACCTCAGCCAGCGGAATCACCCTGATCTTATCCTTCGCCATTTTTTTCGTGATGAAGGCCTCAAGATAGCTGTCCACCTGAGGCATCAGGGGCAGATCGGCGGCAAGGATGGCAGGCTTTTTCCCGATCAGGGCAAAGAACTGCGCCAATTCGATCAGATTCGCCCCGCGACCATACAGCAAGGGCATTTCAGGCAAGTGCTCCAAGCTGTACAAGTCTTCCAGCTCGATAGCCCCGGCAAAGAGCTCTTGCTTTGCCGGTCTGGAACCTGTGGCGATGAGGATATTCTTAGTTTCGATCACTCGGTTATCGGCATATACCTGTGTCGGCGAGAGGATCTTTGCCTCAGCTTTGATGAACTCCACGCCATGCTTTTTCCAGAGAAACTCAATCCCCCGCGTAAGCTTGCTCACAATGCCATTAGTGCGTTTCAGGGCCTGCTGCCAGTTAAAGGAGAGTGCATCAGGATCGATTCCCCCCACCCCAAATTCATTCGCCTGCTTCACTTTTCGCATGGCTTTGGCTGATTCCAGCAGGCTCTTGGTGGGGATGCAGCCCCAGTTCAAGCACATCCCCCCGATATACTTTTTATCGATCACCAGGGTTTTTAACCCCGTCTGACCAGCCCGGATTGCAGCCACATAACCCGCAGGGCCGCTGCCGATGATTATCAGATCATATGCCATTGTAAGCTCCTTCAAATGCCAGTAACAACAGCGGATCTTTCAGATAGCCAAGCACTTCATTGAGGAATCTGGCCACTTCTCCCCCATCCACGATGCGGTGATCCACACTCATACTGATGGGCAACATATTACCGATGGCAATCTGATGATCCTTTACGATGGGTTTCTCGACCATGCGGCCTACGCCAAATATGCCAACCTGGGGATAATTGATCACTGGAACCGCGAAGTATCCGCCGATGGACCCATAGGATGTGATACTGAAAGTTCCATCCTTTAGATCGTCCAGACTCAGTTTACGATTCTTCGCCCGATCCATGAGATCTCTCAGATCCGCAGCAACCTGCAGCAGGGATTTCTGATCCGCATCACGGATTACAGGGACCACCAGGCCTTCATCTGCGTCCATGGCGATACCGATATTGATGTAGTTCTTGTATATGATGCGCTCCTGTTCCAGATCCAATTCGGCATTCAGCACAGGATGGTTTTTTAAGGCTCTGGCAACCGCTTTGATGATAAAAGGCAGATAGCTAAGCCGCATTTGTTTATCCGCCAGAGCTTCATTGATGCGGGCACGAGCAGCCACAAGTTCGCTTACCTCCACTTCGTCCATCACACTCATGTGCGCGGCGTTCTGCTTGCTGCGCAGCATGTTTTTGGCAATGGTCTTGCGGATGGTGGAAAGGCTTTCGAAACGATACCTTTCTTCTGAACTACTTTGAACCGGTGAGGGAGCTTGAGGTTGCGAAGAGCTGCGATGGCTTTGAATGTCCTTTTTCGTTACTCTACCGGCAGGACCGCTTCCCTTCACTTCGTTGATATTGATCCCCAGTTCCTTCGCCATGGCCCTGGCCACAGGGGTCGCCAATACTTTCTTCAATTCTGAGGTCGTTTTAGCGGCTGTGAGACCCTCGTCACCAGCAGGAAGATATGCCCCATCTCCCGCCACTTCCAGGGTTCCTACCACGCCAAAGCCTTTCTCCGCGACCACTTCGGATCCAGTTTTCTTGCTCTCTTCGTGGGCTAAGGCCTGAGCCTGAGCGCCATCCACACCTTCGATCTCGATCTCCACCAGGGCATTACCCACCTTTACAGTGTCGCCAATTCCACCATAGGTCACGGCGACTATTCCACTTTTTGGAGAAGGAATATCGGTTACCACTTTGTCTGTTTCCATCTTCACCAGAGCTTCGCCGCTGGAGATGCTTTGTCCTTTTTGTACGTACCACTCGATTATCTTGCCTTCTTCCAGGCCTTCGCCGATATCCGGAAATTTAAATATATAACGCATGATTCACTTCTCCTAGTACTTGATGAGTCGTTCGATTTCGTGGGCGATCCGTTCCGGGCTGATCATATAGTGCTTTTCACCCAAGGGAAGCGGGATCACCGTATCAAAACCGGTTAGACGGGAGGGCGGCGCTTCCAGGGAGAGGAAGGCTTCTTCGTTGATAATGCTAATCAGTTCTGCTGCTGGGCCATAACTCTGCGGAGCTTCCGTCACCACCAGTGCGCGTCCGGTTTTTCGCACTGACAGCGATATTGTTTCGCGATCAATCGGCCAGATGCTGCGTAGATCAATCAATTCCACGCTATATCCCTTTTGCTTGGCAATGGCGATGGCCTTTTGCGCTTCGCGGATCATCGCCCCATAGGCGATCACGGTGATCTGTTCACCTGCTTGCAACACTTTTGCCTTGTCCAGGGGCAGGATGTATTTCTCTTCAGGAACTTCTTGCTTCACCGCACGATAGATGCGCTTGGGTTCCATGAAGATTACCGGATCAGGATCTTCAATCGCTGCGATCAGCATGCCTTTTGCATCGTATGGAGTGGAGGGAATTACTACCTTCAAACCGGGAGTATGCCCGAAATAGGCTTCCGGACTCTCGCTGTGGTGCTCAAGTGCGTTTATACCTCCGCCGTAGGGGATGCGGATTACCATAGGTACGCTAAACTTGCCGCGCGTACGATTTCGGAACCTGGCGATATGGCTGAGGATTTGATTCATCGCCGGGAAGACGAAGCCGTCAAATTGCATCTCGATCACAGGCTTCATGCCGGATATCGCCATCCCCAAAGCACTGCCAGCGATGCCGGATTCCGCCAGAGGACTATCAAAGACTCTGTCTGCACCGTGTTTTACCTGCAATCCTTCAGTTACTCTGAAGACACCACCTTCCACGCCCACGTCCTCACCATACACCACCACGTTTTTATCTTCCGCTAGCTTCAGATCCAGCGCATCGTTTATCGCTTGTACCAGATTCATCACTTTCATTTTACAGCTCCCAGATAGTTTTCGTAGATATTTTTCTGTCTTTTCAGCTCATCGGGCATTTCCTGATACATGAAGCCAAACACGTCTTCGATCTTGTAATCCGGATGCTGCTCAGCCGCTTCAAACTCGCTGTCGATGCGTTTTTTAAACTCCGCTATCAATTCATCTTCCGTTTCAAAATTGCCGATTCCAGCCTGGGTGATATATCCTTTTAGGCGTTTCAACGGATCTTTTTCTGCCCAGAGCTCTTCTTCTTCCTTGCTGCGATATTTGGTAGGATCATCGCTGGTAGTATGCGCTCCGGCGCGATAGGTGCGAGCTTCTATGAGGAATGGTCCTTTACCACTCACCGCGTGTTCACGGGCATAGCTGAGAGCTTCGTGCATGGCAAAGAAATCGTTGCCATCCACCATGAGAGAGGGAACATCATATGCGATGCCTTTCACAGCCAGATTGAGCGATCTGGTTTGCATTTTCAGGGGTACGGAGATGGCAAATTGATTGTTTTGCACCACAAACACCACCGGAGCTTCCCATACCGCGGCAAAGTTCAGCGCTTCATGAAAATCACCCTCAGAAGTACCGCCATCGCCCACATAGGCAAAGACAGCTACGTCTTTCTCTTGCTGGTACTTCATGGCATAACCTATGCCCGCTGCGTGTACCAATTGCGAGGCTATCGGCACAGAGACCGGAAGCATGCGCGGGGCATCCTGAAAGCGGGAGCCATCTTCATTACCCTTGAAGTAAAGAAAGATCTCACGCAGAGTAACTCCCTTGGCAAGCCAGGCACCCAGTTCTCTAAATGCCGGTACCAGCCAGTCCTGTTTCTTCGTTACCATACCCGCTGCGATATGGATTGCTTCCTGACCCAGATTCGGCGGATAGGTGTACATTCGCCCCTGCCGCTGGTAACTCACAGCCATCAGATCCGCGGTGCGCTCGAACAGAAGATCCCTGTAAGCGCGCATTATCTCGTCGTTGTTCAGTATGGGCTGCCACTTTTTGTCCAGCGGCTTGCCCTCATCGTCGATCAACTGATATGCTATATCCTTTAGTGGATTGTATTTATCTAAAGTGTTCAGGTCTATCATTGGTAACCACCTTGTTGATTTATATTTCCTATCTATATGATATGCTATCTTTGGGATATGACAAGCACAATATTCCTTCCATCGTTCTGAAACATCCGGAATACTGCGAATGAGGCCTGTTTGAGGAAGTCAAGCCATCCATGACCTCTGCCGAACGGCATCTGGGAACTTTACGCCGACCAAGGGACTCATGCCTGGCTCATCGCTCTCTTGACGGCGTTAGTAACTTCTTTATCAAGCTCTCATCAAGCCTTAACTATTAAGGCTTGATTGGGGCTTGATTAACTCATGTTCAAGAGACCAAAGGGGGCAAGAAACCAGGCAGGATGGGATGTTTAATACCCGTATGGTGCGAAGAAAATGATCTTTTGGTCACTTATTCTCAAAACGCCAGATGCCATCCCAGCACTGCCAGTCAATATCCTTCATCCTGTGGAGCATGAGATGCGAGGGATAATCCTCAGGATTCATGATCAGGCATCTACCAAACAGCTTTGCCGCGCAATCCTTGTTGCCGGCAATCAAGGCAGCAACCGCCTCGTCGTAGGCGGCACAGAATGAGTTCAGGGCAGGGCTGGCTGCATTGATCGGGCAGAGCAACTCATAGATATCGATGGGCTCACCTTTGCCCTTCACGCAGACGCGATCAAGGTGGCGACAAAGATAATGCTCCTTCACCGCCTCATAAGTGGCGGCATCGATGATGATAGAACTGAGATAGACCTTATTCAGGCTTTCCAGCCGTGAGGCGAGGTTCATGCGATCCCCGATCCCGGTGTAATTGAAGATCTCGTCCGAACCGAAGTTCCCAGCGATGATCTCCCCGCTGGCAATGCCGACTCCGACCCGGAATGAACTAAGCGTGGGATGAGACGCGTATTCTCCTTGTAATCTATCAGCCTCGGCAATTATTCCCAGAGCAGCAAGACAGGCATCTCTACAGTAATCCGGCTTGGGAAGAGGCACATTGAACAGCGCCAGCAGCGCATCGCCAATGTACTTATCCAGAGTGCCGTAATGTTCGGTAACCACTCTGGTACAGCGGTTAAAATGCTCATGCAGAAAGTCGCTGACAGCCTCGGCAGGAAGCTTCTCGCATATCGTGCTAAAGCTGCGGATATCACAGAACAGGATGGCCGCCTGACACCGAATGCCGCCCACCCTGAGCGGATCATTCACTTTCATGATCTGCGAGATCACGGATTTGGACACATAATGCTCGAATGCGTTGCGTACCTTCTTCTTTTCGGAGTATTGCAGCTGCGATTCGTGTACCTGAAGAGACAGGTAACCCAACAGCCAGGGAAGCATGATTACGCTATAGTCCAGGCTGAGGCGATGGATGGAAAAGGACAGAACAAAGACGAAGAAGAGCAGCCCAGAAGACAGAACGAATATTGTAAGGGACTGCAAAGGTTTGAGATAGCGGATGGATAATGATACCAGAACCAGCAGTATGAGCGAGATGAGCCAGGTGAGCCATTGGGGCAGCCAATGTACAAAATCTCCCTCCAGGAGGTTCATCATCATGGTGGCATGTAGCTCCACTCCGGGATAATCCGTTTGCAAGGGACTGCTTTTAATGTCCCTCAACCCCGCCGCGCTGGAGCCGACAAGCACGATTTTATCGGCAAAAAAACCATCCTCAATGCGCCCAAAGAGCACATCTGAAAATGATATATAGCGGAAGCGATGGGATTTTCCATAGTAGTTTAGAAAGAATTTCCCCCTGGCATCCAGAGGAAGCTTCATCACCTCAGAGCCGTCTGAGAGCAGACATAACCCGCCGTCACGCCGTATCTGATCTATCCCCAGCAAGTCCAAACAAGCCTGAAAGGAAAAGTTTACATACAGCATGTCCTCATAGCGGAAAAAGAGCGGATAATCGTGAACAATCCCGCTGATGTCCGGTTCGATGTGGGCAAATCCAATACCATACACTGCATCTGCCAAAAGGGAGGTAGGAGCCTTGGGATTGGAAACTGGCGTAGCAGGCATCCCTGGTACTCTCCAAGCCTTGAGGTTGGCGGGCAAATAGTTAACCGGAGAAGAAGCGGAGCTATTGAACATCCCCAGATAGGCATTTCCTGCCTCGCTGAGCGCGCGGGCAAAATCTTGATCGCCACTGAGGTGGTCCAAGAGTGAGCGGGGGTTGAATCCCTGTGCCTTTAGATGCTCTGTAAGGCGCTGCCTGCCATAGGCATTAAGACTGTCCGACTCGGTGAAAAATACGTCGAAGGCGATGAGAACGGGGGCATCATTGGCAAGGCTATCCACCAGGTCAGCGAAATAGAGACTGGGCCAGGAAGAGAATTGTCCCAGACGGCTGATGCTTTCCTCATCAATGTCCACGATCACCACATCCTCGATCACAGGCTGGGAATCGCGATCGGAATGGGCATTGAAGATGTCTAAAATGAGATCGTAACTGCGTAGCTTCAGGATCTCCAGTAGCTGTTTGGAGACAGGCAGGCTATGCAGCAAAAGGCATAGCAGCATTACCGCGAGGACGATCAGTGGCCTGCGATACTTCAGTTTCATCAATCAGGCAGGCTATCCAGAAACTGGCTGTGGGGGAAGTCCTTTCTCAGAATACCCAGGTGTTTATCACGCTGTTCAGGATCCCGTAATTCATCGTGGATCAATCCCAAGAGCAAGTGGCTAAGCTCGGCATCGCGGGACAGAGGATCTTGCTCGATCACTCTTTCCAAAATGGGGATTGCCTCGCTGAGTTTGCCAGCTTCATACTTTGCCATGGCGTCTTCAAAGAGCGCCTGTTCGGGCATCGCCCAGAAGTATGCACTGGTTTTCTGCACCTGAGCCTCGCTGCGGCGTATACCCGCCACAGAACTCGCCTCTTTTTTTGAGGGTAGGCTGAGGTTTTTGAGCTGCCGTTTCACTTTGCTGCTCCAGGCACCCGCGGCTGAGGCTTCTTCATACAGCTGGCGAATGCCGACAACCTTGTTGGCATCCACTTTACCCAAAGCGCCGCCAGTAAAGATGATCTCAGCTTTCGCGTCTAAACCCGTACGAATGAAACCATCCAAGGCTACACTCATGTTGCGCGTGGCGCTTACAAAAGTTGAGTTTTGGTTGGGGCGGTATTCCACCGTACCCAGCACAAAACTGATCGTGCCAATCCCTTCAGCGAAAAGGGCTACCGTGGATATTGCCATACAGATGAGTATAAAGTACCTATTCATGCTAATCTCCTGTATTCATCAGATCCGCATAGATCTGGCTGTCTACCTCGCGGATGATCTCCTTGCGGTTGATGAGATTGAAGTATTTAGACGCCGAAGCGCGATCGAGATTCTTGTATGTTAAAAGGCAGAGATTGCGATACACCTGATCTTCTTTACCCGCGGCAAAGGGTAGAGCAGCCTGATATTGCTTTTCCGCCTGCACTATCTGCCCATTTTGCGCGTAAAGATTTCCCAGATTGATCATCGCATCAAAGCTCTGCGGATCGCGGTTCAAGATATCCTTCAGCAGTCTTTCGGCCTGATCCAGCTTGTTTATCTCAATGCAGTACAACGCGTAACGCATGCGCACCGTGTTGTTAGCTGGGTACTTCTCCAAAGCTGCAATGAAGCCCAGTTCAATGTTGATCTGGCTCATATTTACCATGCGGGCGAGATCCTGCTGATACAAGGATCTGGCTTCGGCAAGCTTTTGCAATCCGGAGGGGTCGATGGCTTTGGTATAGTTTGAGGGAGGATAAATGTGATGCGCATCACCAAACACCACGATCTCAGGCATCGAGCCGCTATCGATCACCTCGCGATAGTGTCTGATCGCGGTGAGCCAACTGGTAACAAAATCAGCCTTGCCAATCAGAGTGGTCTCCAGAGGAAACCACCATGCACCCTGGCTTTCGATAAAGTACTCCGGCTCCAGACCATTTTGCCTAATCTGCGCCTCAGCCATTCCGGAATTGACTGCCAGCATCACGTGCCCCGGAATGTCGATGAAGGCGGTTGGAGTACCCAGAGATTCCAAGGTTCCTGCCATCAGAACCAGGAGATCTTCACAATCTCCGGTCTTGCTCGCCAGGGTTTGGTGGGGATACTGCACTTCGTCCAACTTGGCGGCATCGAGATTGGACACACTGGTGTCGTTGCTGAAGCTAACGCCATTGGCCCGGTAAAAACTGTAGGCCTGCAAAGCGCGGATCAGGTTGGGATTGATGATCTGACTGGACTCGGTGCTGAAGGTCTGCACTATGTTTTGACGTACAAAGTAGCGCAACGCTTCATCGGTGGGATTTACAAAGCTTGCCAAACTGCGGCGGTATTGCCAGTTCATCGCCTTGTTATCCAGGATTTCTAGTGTCTGAGAGCTGAGACTGGGCTGATATGAATTGCCCTCAAACTCGTAGCGAAGCGTCACTTCGATGGGAACTCTGCGGGCCCGGTCAAAGAGGCGATCGTTGAATTCCATGGTGATATCCACCACCTTCTCTTGCTTGGGAATCAGCGAGGAGATGGGGAATTCCATCACCCGCGCACCTACTTCGTGGACATAAACACTTAGCAATAGGTTAGTTACGCTCATATTGCGAGTGTTGTAGAGTGTGATGGTGCCGATGGGATTGAGCCTGTAATACTGATTCAAAGATGGGTAGATGGGGTCCAGGCTAAGGCTGCGGATCTCAATGACTTCCCGGCTAAGCTCTTTCACCTGCAGTTCGGCCCGGATATCGGCAAGCTTCTGAGTGATCGTAAAATCGTCCGGGCTATAGGTCTGGGCTTTGGTGATCTGGGCATATGCCTCTTCCAGACGTCCCACCTGGTGTAAGAGCCCAGAATACAGCACGTGAAACTCCACTGCCGTTTGGTTTCCTGCCACATGCGTAGTCACGGCATCCATCACCTCCAGCGCTGCATCAATCTTACCCTGACGCTCCAAAGCCTTGGCGAAATTCAAGCCGATCAATGCATTGTCAGGACTCAGAGTGTAGGCTCGCCTCAGGCTCAATTCAGCCTCATAAGGATGATTATCATAGAGATTGGCCATACCCAGGCCGTGATGATAATCAGCTATGTTGTTATTAATGAGGATGGCGGCGCGGTAATGATCCATGGCGATGCCGTAGTTTTTGCTTTGCATATTGCATTTACCCAGAAGCGCACGCACCCGGTCAAGACTGGCGGAGGGATATTTGGTTAGCATCAATTGCAGATGCGAATCTGCCGCACGGTATTGGGCAAGCTGATACTGCAATTCCCCGATCTTCAGATCATCCTCAAAACCAGGACTGATTGACACGATTTCCTGATATTCACTCAGGGCATCTTCATAGTCACCTCTGGCCTCGTATGATGCTGCCAGGTAGCGGGAAATCTCCTCGTCCCTGCCATACTTACGCTGATAATGATCTGCTTCATTGATCACTCCGCTGTAGTCATTTGCCAGGTAATGCAAAGAGATGAATTGTTTGAACAAACTCTGAGCGGTTTGATAGCCCACGCCCTGCAGATATCTGACTCCGCCCAGATAGTTCAGAGTGAGCTTGTAGATATTTACAGCCTTCAGGGCAATGGTCTCCGAAGTGCCCAGTATGGAAGAAGCTGCCCTCAATTCACTCAGGGCTCTTTCATAGTCCTGGTTTTCGGTCAAGCGATCCGCCTCGGCGATGTGGCACTGAACAATTTCAGGATCGATTCTGGCATCTCTGATGTCGGCTTGAGATTCCCGGAAAGCCTCCGCCGCGTCCAGGTAACGTCCAATCCCGTAAAGATACCGGGCATAAGAGAAGTGATCCTGTACCCCTTCGCTCATCATGCCTTCCTTGCCATCGTCGGCTACGGGGCAGATTTGGTAGCTCAGCAATTCGGCGGGAGGATCCTGCACCTCGTAGCGAGCCGCATTCACGCGGTGGACCTGGGTTTGCTCTCTACCCGTGCTTTTCACGATCCAATTGTGGATTCCAGGGCTTTCATCCCAGGAAAGCATCACCTTCAGATCATCGGTCAACGCAAGTCTGATGCTCTGCGCACCATCCAGAGCTGCGTAAAAATTCAGGCATCGTGAATTCTTAGCCTTGGTATCCATGATGGCCAATCGCTGTTTAGCGGCGTCGTAACGGATCAAAAAAACTGCGGCAAAATGGGGGAACTCAGCAGTGGAGTTTTTGGTGAAATATGTGTATTCTCTCACATTGCCCTTGTAAATACGTAGTTTCTGCCCGGCTTTTTCCAACACCGCCATTCTCCCGTCCATGATCAGATCAAAACTGCTAATACCCTCTTTCAGCTCAAGCACATGGCTCATCTTTTTGCCGTCCTTGAGATTCATCCTCATGATCGCGTTGTCGCTACTGAGGCAGAACAGCTCCTCACCGGAAGTCCTCAGTAAAACCGGGCGTTGGATCTGTTTGAGCAGGGGGATGTTCCTGACAAAGGTCTCATATTGATTGAAGACTGCAATGCGGCGATTGCCAGTATCTGCGATGTATAGAAGGCCATCACTCGCTGCGACTATGGACTTGGGGCTGGATAGTCTGCCATCTTGATTACCCTTCTGGGCAAAGCTCTTTTGGTAAGCCCCGGTAGCTAAGTCGAAGACATGGACTTTGGAAGCCTTTGAATCCAACACATAGAGCTTTGCTCCAGCCACAGCCAGAGCGGTGAACTCTTGAACCTTCTTATCCTTCAGGCTGGCCAGATGGGTCACAAACTGAGTGGTTCCGTCGCGATTCTGGCATACCACTGCAGGACCAGGTTTGGCCTTGCTATTGGGCATTTGAGCTTTTGCGATACGGTAGATTGCGTTACCATCAGCCAAAAAATCTGTAGCGACAGGCTCAGAGGTTTGTTCCAATGAGGGGCGCACCGTGTATGGAGGGCGCTGTATGGTCAGGCTTGAGCTATGCTCAGTATCCTGAAAGAAGTGAATCGCCTGTTGTTTCGTGTCGTATATAGCGATAAGCGAAGTGGATTCGTGCTTGGAGCATTTCAAGATGGCAGGAGCCTCAAAGTTTCCGGGAGCAGACGAGCGATTCAACGATCCGAAGCGAGTATCAGGGATGGCCTGTCCGGCGGAATTTAGTTTGGATACGCTGATCGGAGCGCTATTTAGTACATGGATATCGCCCCAGGCATTCACCGCCATATCAATGATGAAGTTTGGACGTTTCTCGATATTGGAAACCGCAAGGCGGGATTTCCTCACCAGATTCAGATCGAAACTTACTATCTCGCTGCTGTTTTTACCATGTTGCAACACACGGATGATCTGATCTTCTCCCAGGCTCATGGAAACGGGATTATCCAGATTGGCCGTTGCCATCAGCATACCTTCTTTGGACAAGGCATACAGCTTCATACTGTCCATCACGTAGATAAAGCCCTGGTAGTTCACCAAAATGCGTTTTGCCTTTTTGAAAGCGAGTTCCTTGGCTCCCCTGGTCTTGATCTGCGCGTGTAACTCCCCACTATGCTGATAGATACTGATTGTATTGGATTTTGCATCCAAAAGATAGACAAGGCTATCCACCACAACGAGATCCACAATCCTGGATTTGGAGGAATACTTGACCCCGCTGGCTTGCCAGGTACCCTGCAGTAAGTCGTAGATCAAAACTTCTGAACGAACCTCATCCGCCGTATATAGATTGGTGCCGATAAACGTCATGGCAGAGATTTTCAACGGAGCTGTCTTTGAGCCTGATTGACGTCCCATCGGTTGTGGATAAGCCGTCAACAGACAGCAGAGTGAGATAAGTAAAACAATCAAAAGTCCTACGCGTTTCATATCAACTCCCTTAGATGCATTGGTGATAGTCTATAAAAGAGTGTATTTGTTGTCAAGTAGAAATCGGGGGGTATCTCATAGGTTTGGGGGGAATCAGGCTGGTCTGGAAAATGGGGGAAGAAAAGGAGATATTCAGCTTGACAAAGGAACTAAGCGTATTATGGGTGCTGTAGCTGTCCTTGATGCATGGCTGAGCGCAGTCCTGATCGGTGATAGGCAAGTCCTCCCAATGCACTTGGATTGGTACACAAGAGAAGATAGTGAGGTGTCTATGATTCGCAAAACGGTGTCCCGGGTACTACCCATATCAGTACTCATCGTTTTTTTGATGTTGGCTTCATCCTGCTCGGAGGAACCGACAAAGGTTACAGTAACCGATGCCAACCGCGATATGGTGGCGCACTTGAGCCCAGACCCCAGTATCTTGGGAAATTCCGAGGTTTTCTTCATCCCTGGCACCATTCAGGGATCGGCCATTTGGGTTATTAATGGTCCGGGCGCGAATGTAGGAGTGGATATCCGGGACAAGGGCAACAGTGCTTTTATATACTTCGCTGATGCTTATATCGGGAAAAGTGACAATGTGGCACAAACCGGAACGCAGATTCCTTGGGGCAGATGGATGCGCGTTCGCCTGGTGGAATACAAATCAGGACTTTCAGGTTACGTGGTAAACTTCTTGAGCGCACTGGGGCTGGACTTTTTTGACAGTTTGGAAGATTATATGATTGAGCACGTCTATACCTCCGATCTCTATCTGACCCAGGGTGGCAAAGCCTTTTACAGCACACCGGTGATCAAAGTGGATAAGCTGGAAGCTGAGATTATTGACTGAGTAGCATCCCATGATCAGCAGGAACGTAAGGCCTCCTGATCAAGTCCTATACTGGATAATGAAAGCCGTGGCACTGGAAAGTACCACGGCTTATTTACTTAAGCCTGCACTAAGCAAGGCTTTGATTGATTAGTGGTGTTTGTGGGTAACTTCTTCCACTACCTGACCGTTGCTGATGGAACGTTTGAAATAGTGGGTATGCAGCAGCTTGTGGGCCAAGGGTGAATTCGGAGCGCCCAGGAACCGTTCATAAATCTTCAGTACTTCGGGATTTTGGTGAGATTTACGCACAGGTAGAGAACGATCTTCTTCATACAAGGCAAGGCCGCGACGGGCACGAGAAGCGATATCATTGCCATAAGGCTGACCGCCGCCACCTACGCAACCACCGGGACAAGCCATGATTTCGATGAAGTGCCATGGGGATTCCCCAGTGGTCTTCAAGCCTTCGCGAACTCTGTCCATAACCTTACGGGCGTTGCTGAGTCCATGAGCCACAGCCACTTTCAGATCCCCGAAACCGGGAACTGGTATGGTTGCTTCTTTGACGCCGTCCAAACCGCGAACAGCCTGAATCTCCACGTTTTCCAGCTCTTCGCCGGTTACCAGAGTGTAGGCCGAACGGATGGCAGCTTCCATCACACCACCGGTTGCGCCAAAAATGGTACCAGCGCCAGTGTAGAAGCTCATTCCTTCGTCAGCATCTTCATCTTTGATATTGGCAAAGTCAATCCCCGCTTCTTTGATCATGCGCAGGAATTCACGGGTGGTAAGTACATAGTCGGTATCCTGATAGCCGCTGTCGCGCATTTCCGGACGACGTGCTTCAAACTTCTTAGCCGTACAGGGCATGATCGCTACGGAGACGATCTTGGCAGGATCAATGCCGTGTTCCTGGGCATAGTAAGTTTTGGACAGCACACCGAACATGCTCATGGGGGACTTGGCAGTGGAAACGCAATCCGCGAGATCGGGATAATAAGTTTCCATGAACTTGATCCAGCCCGGAGAGCAGGAAGTGATCAGCGGACGCTTTTCACCGGCTTTGAGCTTGGCTACGCATTCAGTGCCTTCTTCCATGATGGTGAGGTCGGCAGTGAAATTGGTATCCATAATGGCATCAAATCCGATCTTTCTGAGCGCAGCGTACATCTTTTTGGCGGTTACACTGCCCAGAGGCATACCAAATTCTTCGCCCAGGGACACACGAATCGAAGGAGCTTCCTGGACGATCACGTGTTTATCGGGATCCAGTATTGCTTCCCATACCAGGTCGATATCGTTGTGTTCACGCAGAGCGCCGGTGGGGCAGTATACTGTGCATTGTCCACAGTTTACGCAAGGGCTTTGCGCCATTCCCATTCCGAAGGCAGTGGTTACTTCGCTACCGATGCCACGATCGCTATTGGTGAGCGCGTAAACGGTCTGTACTTCATTACACACGGTGATGCAGCGTCCACAAGCGATACACTTATTGGGGTCGCGAACAATGGAAGGGGAGCTGAAATCTGCTTCTTTCTTGGTGAGAATATTGGGCAGAGCATCAGGATCGACACCCAGATTGTTTGCCAGGGTCTGCAATTCACACTTGTTGTTGGCGGAGCAGGTGGGGCAAACCACTTCATGATTCGAAAGGATCATTTCCACCAAGGTCTTGCGATATGAGCGCAATTTCTTGCTGTTTGTGGTGATCTTCATCCCTTCAGCCACGGGTGTGCAGCAAGCTCTTTTGGGTACCGGGCTTCCGGAAAGCTCTACTACGCATACTCCGCAATTTGCAGTGGGTGGTAGGTCGGGATGGTAGCACAGCCTTGGGACATAGATCCCGTGCTTATCGGCAGCTTCGATGATGGTCATGGTTTCCGGAACTTCCAGTTGATGACCATCGATCCAAACGTTGACGTTTTTAGCCATAATTCTATTCCTCTTAGCTTATTTTTGAGTTATCGCGATGAACTCATCACGGAAGTTTTCAATAGCGCTGCGAATGGCCATAATCGGAGACTGGCCCAAGGCGCAGAATGAAGTTTGTTGCATGGTTTCGGCTATCATTTGCATCAGCTCAACATCTTCCATGGTGCCTTCACCTTTTTTGATCTTGGTGATCAGGCGATAGAGCTGTTGGGTACCATTTTTGCAGGGGGCGCATTTGCCGCAGGATTCATGACGGAAGAAACGGAGGATGCTCCAAAGCATATCTACAATGCTCTGATGTTCGTTCATCACGAGGATGGCTCCACTTCCCAGAACCGCTGCGTATTGATTGAGGCTGGAGAAGTCCATCTTCACATCGAGGAGACGGTCCGGCAGGATCACACCCGCGGCTCCGCCAACCAGAGCGGCTTTGAACTTGAAGCCTTTTTTCATTCCACCCGCGTATTCATTGATGATGGTACGCAGGGTGGTGCCCATATCGACTTCGCAGAGGCCGGGATGAGCCACATCGCCCAAAATGGTATATACTTTGGTACCGGTGCATTCTGCAGTACCGTATTTCTTGTATTCAGCCGCACCTCTGGCAATGATGAAGGGGACGTTGGCCAGGGTCTCCACATTGTTGACCACTGTGGGAGCCTGCCACAAGCCTTTGACGCCCGGGAACGGGGGTTTCCAGCGTGGGTGACCACGATTTCCTTCGAGGGATTCGATCAGGGCTGTTTCTTCGCCACACACATAAGCTCCGGCACCGATCTTGATCTCGATATCCAGATCAAATCCGCTTTCGAAGATATTGGTGCCGATGATGCCATAATTGCGGCAATCGTCGATAGCCTTTTGCAAACGCATGATGCAGAGTTTGTATTCACCGCGAATATAGA
Organism: Candidatus Cloacimonadota bacterium; assembly: GCA_023392795.1. GTDB lineage: Bacteria > Cloacimonadota > Cloacimonadia > Cloacimonadales > Cloacimonadaceae > UBA5456. The sequence goes on along the minus strand of JAEWNJ010000126.1, from coordinate 8,922 downwards.
TGTAGGCTTTGCTTGCGCCGATAGCGCGGGCACAGATCATGATGCCTTCCAGGAGTTGGTGAGGATCACCTTCCATGATCAGACGATCTTTAAATGTGCCGGGTTCGCCTTCGTCAGCATTTACCACCACGTATTTCTGGGGAGCGTCCAAGGGAGCGGTGAAGCTCCATTTCACGCCAGCGGGGAAACCAGCTCCACCCCTTCCACGCAGACCGGATTGCTTCACTTCTTCCACGATCTCGGCAGGCTTCATTTGGGTGAGGGCTTTTTCCCAAGCTTCATAACCACCGGCACCTATGTAATCGTCGATGCTTTCGGGATCTATGATACCAGAATTGCGCAGCACTATGCGGCTGTCGTAATTGAATTTGGGGCTGAACTTTCCGGCTGAATCAAGCAGCAGACGAGCCACGGGACGGCCTTTGAGGAAATGCTCCTGCACCAATTCCGGGATGTCTTCTGCCTTGAGGCCATCGTAATTCACGTTTTCAGGATATACAGTAAGGCAGATGCCCCGGCCAAAGAAGCCAAGTGGCCCTGTCTCCAGGATGTTTATCTCGTCAGAGAGACCGGCTTTGCTGAGTTCCGAACGCAGTGCTTTGATAAAGGCGTGTACACCTGCGGCGATAGAGGTTTCATTGATGCCGATCAGGACGTGGGAGCGATAGTATTTCATTAGTTCCTCCCTCTGATCTTTTCGATGATTTCTTCCACTTTGTCTTCGCTGAGATCGCCATATACATCGTCATTGATCATCATCACCGGCGCGTTTCCACATACGCCCAGACAGGCACAAAGTTCGAGAGTGAACTTGCTGTCCTTGGTAGTCTCACCCACGGACACATTCAGTAGCGCTTTCAGCTTGCGCAGGATATTGTCCGAGCCTTTGATGTAGCATGGTGGAGATTCACAGAGACGGATGATGTTTTTCCCACGGGGTTTGGTAGAATACATGGAGTAAAAAGTCAATACTCCATAGATATGATTCTCCGGCACCTGGATGTATTCTGATATAGCTTGCACCGCTTCCTCAGAGATATAATGCTGGGGATGCGTATCCTGTATTTCGTGCAGGATGTAGATCAGGTTATCCTTGGTGGGAGCATATTTAGCACATATTTCTTTGTACATATTTTCCCCTATCAATCGTCATGATTCTTGGCAGCTTTCGCCATGGTTTCCCTATGAGCTGCCATTTCAGGGTGTATGCCTGGAACCTTGTCTATCGCCTTTACAGGGCAGACGTCAAAGCAGTTGCCGCATTTCACACAATCCACTTGATGGATGGTGTATTTTTCTTCGCGAGAGCCGGTAATGCAGGTGACTGGGCACTTGCGGGCGCACAAAGAGCAGCCAATGCAACGTTCTTTATCGATATTGAAATGCATCAGATCCAGGCAAACCTTGTTGGTGCAGCTCTTATCTCTGATGTGGGATTCATATTCATCACGGAAGTAGCGGATGGTGGACAGCACGGGATTGGGAGCTGTCTGACCCAAGCCGCAAAGCGAGAGCTTGCTGATGGATTCGCCCAGGCGTTGCAATTCTTCGATGTCGCCTTCTCTGCCATGACCTGAAGTGATGCGTTCCAGGATCTCCAGCATCTGTTTCAAACCTATGCGGCAGGGAGAGCATTTTCCGCAGGATTCTTCCACGCAGAAATCCATGAAGAACTTGGCTACGTTCACCATGCACTTTTCATCGTTCATCACGATTACGCCGCCAGATCCCATCATGGCTCCGCGTTCTTTGAGGCTTTCGTAATCCACGCCAGTATCCAGGTGGTCCACAGTGAGGCATCCGCCGGAAGGACCGCCCAATTGCACAGCTTTGAACTTATGGTCGCCGAGCATACCGCCGCCCACGTCAAAGATCAATTCGCGCAGGGTGATACCCATGGGTACTTCTACCAATCCAGTATTCCGGACATCTCCAGTGAGAGCAAACACTTTGGTGCCCTTGGATTTTTCAGTTCCCATCCCGGAAAACCACTTAGCTCCCTTGCGGAAGATCGTAGGAATGTTCCCGATGGTCTCCACGTTGTTCACCACGGTCGGTTTTCCCCAAAGGCCCTGAACGGCTGGATAGGGAGGCTTGGGCGTAGGATTGCCGCGCTGACCTTCGATGCTATGGATCAGAGCCATTTCCTCTCCACACACAAAGGCGCCGGCACCAGTGCGAACTTCCGCGTCAAAGCAGAAGCCGCTGCCAAAGACATCCTTGCCCATCAGGCCAACTTCTTTGGCTTGATTGATTGCCATCTTGATGCGAGCGATGGCCAGGGGATATTCCGCACGGATATAGAAGAAGCCGTTGGTGGCGCCCATGGCATAAGCAGCGATCATCATACCTTCGAGGATGCGGTGCGGATCACCTTCCAGCAGGGAACGATCCATGAACGCGCCGGGGTCACCCTCGTCACCATTGCAGATGATGTACTTTTCGTCTTCTTTCCTGTCGTGCACCATTTGCCACTTGATGTGAGTGGGGAAACCGCCACCGCCACGTCCGCGCAGGCCGGATTCCTTGATTACATTGATCACATCCTGTGGCTTCATCTCGGTCAGCACAGTTCCCAAAGCTTCATAACCGCCGGTGGCGATGTATTCATCCAGGCTTTCGGGATTGATGTAACCGCAATTTTCCAAAGCCACTTTCACCTGTTTCTGGTAAAAGGGCACGTCTTTCTTTGCAGCGATGGTCTGTTCTTCATCCTGCAGCATTAGTCTGGTAACGGGACGTCCTTTCACAAAGTGTTCGGTCACGATTTCCGCGACGTCGTCCACTGTTACCTTCTTGTAGAAGATGCCTTCAGGGTAGATTACCATTACGGGGCCGTAATCACAGGGGCCCATGCAGCCGGTTTCGATGATGTTCACTTCGTTGGTGATGTTGTGTTCAGCCAACACTTCGTGAAAGCGTTCCTTGATCTTGAGCGCGCCAGCCGATACACAGCCGGAGCCACAGCAGATCAGGAGGTCAATACGTTTCAAAGACATTAGTGATCCTCCTGCCTTAGTTGCCGGTTGCGACTACATAATCGGAGACGACTCTGCCATTAACGATGTGTTCGACCACCACTTTTTTCACTTTGTCCGGGTTCATGTTTCCGTAAGTTACTTTGGGTTTGCCCTCTTCGATGAGGTCAACTACCGGTTCCATCGAGGAAAGCCCTTTTTCACCGGTTTGGGTAACCATAACGTCGGTGAGGTTGCGGGCTGCGATCTCTTCCAGGAAAGTCTTCATTACTTCACGGGCACCCATGGCGATACCGGATGTTCCCATCCCTACCACGATCTTGATGCGCACGTTTCCGCCACGAAGCTTCATATCTTCCTGGGCTTTTTCACGGATTTTCTTAAGGTCTGCCAGTGTTTTCATCAGACATCCTCCATGTTTGTATTTTGTATTCCTTCTAATAACGATTGATCGATGTATTCGATTACATCGGGATAAGTGAGCGGGATATCTCCCAGCTCTTCTCTGATAGCCTTGGTATCGAAGTGAAAGCATTGTTCAGCCGCGCGATCGCGATAGATCAGATGGATAAAGAAATCCACTTCCGGGTGGCCAATGATGGAGCCCAAAAGCGTGTCTTTCAGATTTCCCAGCGGCATTCTATCGATATGATCCAAGGTAAAATCCACCGTCAAAACCGTGCCAAAGCCAGGCTCGGAAGCCATCTTGAAGCTTCCTCCCACCAGCTCGGCATTTTGTTTGAACAGCGGTATGCCCAATCCCACTTTCTTCACCCGTTCTTCTTTGGATGTGTAAAAGGGATCCTGTGCCTTCTCCAGAGTGTGAGCGTCCATGCCAGTGCCATCGTCTTCCACGATGATCCTCAGGCGATTCTTGCTCACGTTGTTTACCACCCGCACCTTGATAGTCCTGGCCTCCGCTCTCACGGAGTTCTCAATGATATCAAGCAGGTGCAAAGAGATGTCTTGCATTGCTTACTCGTAACGTGAAATGATTTCTTTGACCTTGTCTTTGGTATCAATGCGGCCGTAGGTATCTTCGCCGATCACAAACACCGGCGCCAGGGAGCAAGCGCCCACACAGCGTACCGCGCTCATCGTAAAGCGACCGTCTTCAGTGGTCTCACCCATTTTTACATTCAGTTCTTCAGAAAGCATCTGAATCAGGCGGGGAGCACCTTTTACAAAACAGGCAGTTCCGGTGCACACATTCAGAGTGTACTTACCGCGGGGTTTCATGGAGAAGAAGTTGTAGAACGTAACCACGCCATAGATTTTGCTGGCGGGAACATTCATCTTATCAGCCACAAACTCCTGAACCTCAATGGGCAGATACCCAAAAATCTCCTGGGCGATCCTCAAAATCTCGATCAGCGGATTACGCAGATCCTTCTTTTCTTCAATTACTTCGGCCAACCGGTCATAGAGCCGGTTTTGGTCTTGAGTTACGGAAGCCATAACTCCTCCTTGTATATCATTCAATTTTGTTTAAGCTGTCAATGTATCTGCCGCCATCGTGCAGAGCCGCAAGCATCAGCTCGCGTGCGCTGGCCGCGGCAGCATGTACTGTGCAGTACCCGCACCCAAGATCGGAAAGATAATGAGCGTCGCTGGCTCGAAGAAACTGCTTGTCCCGAAGGAGCGGATTCTGCGCCAGATACTCTGGCAAATCGAGCTTTGCAGTGATCCCTAGTAGGGGAAAAACTGGAGTTTCAGGCAAAAAACCCAGCTGAGACAGGATGCTGTTTACCTGGGCGTCGATATGCGCCGGCACCGCGATCCCGTCAAAGGCTGATATCATCTGCACTGCAGTCTCCAGATCCCAAGTACTGGAATTTATCAGAGCTCGAGGTTCCACTTTCAAAATGTTCTCATTTTCGTCAATGATAACTTGATCCCCAAAGAAGTCCGGATCATTCGCTATGGGCAGTAGTGAGGCATATAGCTCTGCATCAAAGGCTTGCGCTTTGTCGGAATCGTCAAAGTAGGCCAGGAGGTGGATTTCTTCCATACTCTGGATTTCCACACCCCAGGTAAATAGCAAGCCCGCTTTCCTCGCCACAGCATCATAGGCGGGACAGTTTGCCATACTGTTATGATCGGTGATGGCAAACCACTGAATCCCGTGCTTTTTCAGCTTGTCCACAACCGCGCTGGGAGCCATTTCCAGCCCGCCACAGGGGGATAACACACTATGTATATGCAGATCAGCGCGAAAACTGCGCATGATTCCTTTGCTTCAGGCGTTTAGCATTTTATAAAGCATGCCGGCCAGTTCAAAGGTGGAGAGTCTGCTGCTAACCAGGCAGACGCTTTCTTCCAGAGCCTTGTCGCAAACGGCAGCATCGGGTTCATTACCCTTGGCAAAGATGATCGCGGGGATTCCAGTCATGGACGCCACAGCAATCACGTTCAGATGCTTCATGATGGTAATCCAAGCTTGTTCGGGCTTGGCGGAGCCCATCACATCGCTCAGCATGTCGCTCACATAAGCGCCTCTGATCTCAATCGTGGCAGGATCCAATGCCGGAGTGTGGTTGGTGCCGTGAATGGCTGCCAGGTATTCGGAGAGTAATATCATAGCTGTATCCTCATATTTCTTTATTCAATATCCGTGGGTTTGCGTTTCAATACCACGCAATCGTCCAAAGTAGCCTTGCCCAATACGATGTCCTCAGCGAGGGCGTAACAACTGGGGCTGCCGCAAGCGCTGCAATTCAAGCCAGGCAACATGGTAAGAAACTCATTGATCTTCTTCATCTTCTGGATCGCTTTTTTGATGTCCTTATCCAGCTCCATGATAGGGCGCGGAGCCAAGGGGCTTACTTGAAATTCGCCTTTGCGGTACAGCGTTTCCAGATCGGTGATATCCGCATCTGCGCTATGCCCTTCCTTGATCATTTTCTTGATCCTGCTCATCGCTACGAAGGGATTTTCCACGTTCAGGCAACCTCCAACGCAACCGTTGGTGCAGCTTCTGAGCACGATGTAGTCATATTGATCCAGATAGTGATCTTCCACGCGGGAAAGGATGTCCATCACGTTGTCGATGCCGTTCACCGATAGGGCGCGAATGTCATCAGCATCCACCAATTCCGCCTGTACACCGGATAAAGCCCAAGTGAGCCCATGCGGATATGTATCGATATCGGAGGGATGGTTTTGCACATCCTTGATGATTTCCCGAACCTTGCCATAGATCATACCGGTGGAAAAAGCGCCATCCTGTAAGTGTTTATATGCTCCTTCAGGTTGATGTACAGCAGTCACATGGGCCACGCAAGGCACTATCAAGAAGATGCCCACTTCCTCTTCTTTGAGGCCCATCTTTTGGCAGATCTGTTCCCTCAGGAATCGGGTAAGAATGCTCATCGGAGCTTCCTGATGAAAGAGATTGGGCAAAAGAGAGGGGAATTTCACCTGAATCAAACGCACCACTGCAGGGCAGTTACTGCTCAATATCGGGCGTTTTTCCCGGTTTTCGCGGATGTACTCACGAATCATCTTGATCATGAAATCGGTGACCGATGCTTCTTCCGCAACCTCATCAAAGCCCAGTCTCAGAACGGCTTCTTTGGCATTGGCATAACTGATGTCTTCAGAAAACTGACCAAAAAAGCTCGAGGAGATGATGGCAAGGCGGTACTTATAGTTATTGATGATATCCAGAGGATCGCTGGCAGGGATGATGGCGTGAAACTCGCACACGGTCACGCAATTGCCGCAGTCCACACAGCGATAGGGATCAATGTATGCCTTTCGGTCCCTCACGCGTATTGCCTCAGTGGGACAAACCCTTACGCAGGCGGTACACCCGGTACAGTTGTCTTCCAGGATCTGGATCGCGTGGAAATACTTACTTTCTGCTCTATTCATAAGGCATCAGCCAAAGAAGATAAAAAATTCCAAAAGGGTGGAACTGCCTCTTTCCGATACTATGTGCATGGCATCGCTGTTCTTTTGGATGTTCGGCAATCCCAAGCCTGCACCAAAACCAAGCTCACGCACCAGATCGTCGGCAGTGGAAAATCCCGGGATCATCGCTTGTTCAATGTCCGCGATCCCCGGGCCGTCATCGATAAAGCTCACCTGGATCAGATCGTCATGCACGGCAGATTTCATCACCCCACCTTTGGAATGAGCTGCCACATTGATCTCCGCTTCGTACGAGGCAACTGCTATGCGGCGCAGGACATCCGAATCCACACCCAGGCGTTTGAGCAGGTTCTTCAGCTCTGAAGATCCCTTGCCAGCTGTATTGAAATCCTTTTCAGGAACGGTAAAATCGAGATCAACCTCAGCCTCCGAGCTATTGCTCAGATGCCCGCGCACTCGCTCCTCAAAGCCATCGGCGAAATACCAGTATTCAGCCATTGCTCAGATCTTACAACTACGCAGACCGGCGTTGAACAGGATGCCGCTACAACGATATAAGGTGAACTTTGTACTGATGATGGGCAGTCCCCGCTCGGCCGCCATTTCGATCACGTCTTGCAAGGGCTTTTTCCCACGCACAAAGACAATCCCCGTGAGGTCTATCATATCGCTGAGGCGGATCACTTGATTGTTAGTAAGCCCGGTCAGAAGTAGGGTTGGCTCTTTTGTGCACATCAGTATATCCGAGATCATATCCGAAGCGAAGGCACATGGCACATCGCGCTCCAGATCAGCTTCGGGATATAGTACTTCAGCTTCCAGTAAAGCTACAACATCGCGTAGAGTCATTCACAAACACCTTTATGTTTACTGATTCCCATCCTCAAATACAGCCATATATCAGTCAAGAAAAATCTCAGGCAAGTAAGTATGAGATTACTATAGAGTCTCACTCAATTCAGCAAATCGCACCACATTGGCTGCAAATCGTCTGAAACATCACCGTATTGGGCTTGCAATCTACCTTTTTTGATGTTCATGGATCGGAGTTCGTTCCCCACGCTGACACAGGATCCCGCAATGTGCTGTTTACCCGTGCCTGTCTGATTAAATCGAGCTACAAGGGAAGCGTTTTATACACCTGACGTGATCCACCTTCCCTATCTGATCAGTGTCACTTTCTTCCCGCTGAGCTTCCTGCCATTCACCATCAGATTGACGATGTAAACTCCACTGGAACAACGCACGCCCTCGGCATCTCTGCCATCCCAGGCAGTGATTTGCTCACCCGCTTTATGGGGATCCAGCTCAATGCTTTTCACCTTCTGACCTTTGACGTTGTAAATAGTGATGCTTGCACTGTGTACGCTCGCGTGTTTTATCGCTGAGCCGTTCAGAGCGCTTACCTTGATATTGGTAAAAGCACTAAAGGGGTTGGGATATGTGGTCAGATTGGTTTCCGGAATCGGGGGAAGCACCGGATCATCAATGGTAACCCAAGGCTCGGAGCCATACTCAAATGCGCCCATATCGATGCGGTTGTTCCAGACGCGCCAGTTACCCGCCAAATCATAAGGCGGTAATGCTAATTCTTCAGTATGCTCGGTGCCGCTATCAATGCAGGGAGAAAACTCAGACAGGCTGTAGTACAGAGGGTCATGGATATCAAAGCCTCCGGCAAAGAGGGGATCGGCATTGATGCTGGAAGGCAGGAAATCTATCGTATTTCCCGGCACCGGGTAGGGCATTATGCCAGCAATGCCATCCTTGAGCAAAGAGTGATCAATCGTCAGATTGGTATGCTCATTCGGATTGCCATCCATGGGATTCACCTTGATCTGATAGGGAGTGTCGTTGTAAAAGATGGAATTGGTAATGTTCACGTCACCATTGACCATCAATGTATAGGCATCACCCTGGTTCCCCGCGAAGGTGCAATTGGTGATGTCTATGCGAGGATTGTTATATGATGCCACATTCATAACTCCACCTTGAGAGTTGTTATTGCTAAATAAGCAATTCTTGAATGAGAAGTGATCCTGCTGCTGGGGAAATTGTGATCCAATTA
>JAEWNJ010000062.1 GCA_023392795.1 Candidatus Cloacimonadota bacterium | reverse complement strand
CCGTCCATTTCCGGACACCCGGCATTGATCAGGGGGCTTTTGGCTATATTGATATTGGAGTATGGGGATTGGGTTGTTCCATTAAGGTCGGGACAGTCCGCATTCCTTGCCGGAGTGAGTTGAATGGACTTCTGTGGATTTCTGATTGAGGTTTCAGATGATACCAATCCCCCTGTTGATTCTACATCGCCATCAAGGAGTACAGCGCAGATAAACAGCAGTAGTGCGGTAATCAGTGCTTTATTCCTCATCTTTTTCTCCCATGATCGGAATCTGTAATCCAAAATGACTCATGCCAGGACAAGTATGGATCTATGGTCATTATCCTGTATCTGATCAACTCTGCTGGGCATGCATTAATCGCAAACCCTGGCTCGATTCACATTTTTACCACGATCGTAACACATATAAACATTGTCAAGCTCATTCTTTGGGCATAAGCATAATCTCTTGCTAAATTGCTGGTCGGTGCATCTTTCTTTCCTGGTTTCCCTGGCTTTTCCAACTCTCTTCCTACCCTCTTGCGTGCCACGTAAGAGGAATGCAACTGGGTGGCAAGTGGGCGGAAAGCTTAGAACAAAGACGCAGGATCCACGTCGATCTGCAGGCTAATCCCTTTGGGGCATTTATTCGCGTTCTGGATGGCCTGGATGATTTCCTTGCAGCGGCCAGCGCTGGCGCTTTTGATGATGATGTGATAGCGGAATTGCTGATTGATTCTGGCAAAGGGGGCGGGATTGGGTCCCAGAATCTGAGTTTGGGAATCCTGTGCTTGCTGGCAAACCGGCTCCAGTACATGCATAAAGCTTTGCAATTGCTGCAGATCCACACCCAGATAGAGCATCCTGGCCAGCCGGGAATAGGGAGGATAATGCAGACGTTTACGATAGCTGAGTTCTTCACCGGCAAACGCCTCAAAGTCTTGATTGCTGGCGTTGACGATGGCATAATGCTCAGGATTGTAAGTTTGGATGATCACTTCGCCTTTCTTTTCAGCCCTGCCGCTACGCCCCGCGACCTGGGTAAGGAGCTGAAAACTGCGTTCGGCAGCGCGGAAATCCGGGATATTGAGGCTGATATCGGCATTGATGATGCCCACGAGAGTCACATTGGGAAAATCCAAGCCCTTGGAGATCATCTGAGTGCCCAGCAGTATGTCCACTTCTCCTTTTTTCATGCGTTGATACATGGATTTGCTGCTGAGGCGGGAGCTATCCGAATCAAGTCGCAAAATCCGGGCAGAGGGAAAGAGCAGTTTCAGGGTTTGTTCCACCTTCTGAGTTCCCGGCGAGCCATAGGAAAAGCTGAATGAATTACAGGAAGGACACTTGCGGGGCATGGGGAAAAAGTGTCCGCAATAGTGACACTGCATCTCTTCACGGTCACGATGGTAATACATGCTGATCTCGCAATTGGGACAGGTGATCAGTTTGCCGCACTTCAGGCATTGCACAAAGGAAGAGAAGCCTCGGCGATTTTGAAAGAGGATGATCTGCTCCTGTCTTTCCAGACGGTCGATGATGGCTTTCACCAGTTCATCGGACAAGAGCTCCTGAGCCTCCTGATCGCAGAGATTGACGATTTTTACGACAGGCAAAGTGTAGTTCAGCGGTCTTTGCGGGAGGGTATGCAGCGTGTATTTCCCGGTTTGAGCATTGTACCAGCTTTCCAGCGCGGGAGTGGCGGAACCCAGAACGATCTGGGCATCATTCATTTGCGCGCGCACCACCGCAAGGTCTCTGCCCTGGTAACGTGGAGCATTATCCTGTTTGTAGGACTGCTCGTGCTCCTCATCCACGATAATGAGCCCCAGTCTGGGCACCGGGGCGAAGATGGCGCTGCGGGCACCGATGATGATCCGGCATTTGCCGCTTCTGATCTTTTGCCACTGCGCGAAACGTTGTGCGCTGCTAAGCTGAGAATGCTGGATCGCCAGTTCATCGCCGAAACTGCTGTCGAAACGATCCACCATTTGGGGTGTGAGCGCGATCTCAGGGATCAGGAAGATCACCCCCTTATCTTCGGCCAGATATTTGCGGATCAGTTCGATATAAACTTCGGTTTTGCCGCTGCCGGTGATCCCATAGAGCAGATGGACGCCAAACTTGCCTTGCTGGGCCAGGATATCACGCACTACTTTCTCTTGAGCGGGATTGAGCACTATCTTGCGCACAGAAGTGGACGGTTCCCAGAATAGATGCTTGTTCTCCACTTTGCGAGCCTGAATGCTGATTATCCCCTTTTTCACCATGGCTTTGATGCAGCTATAGGATACCCGGTTGCTAACCTCTGCCATGGGGAAGGCCGTATCATAAGCCACAAAGATTTCCCAGGCCTCACGCTGTTTGAGCGGCAAGCTATCGGGATCCAGGTCGCCATTTACAATCTCGATGTAATTTGCCACCTTGTCCTTATCCTTGTGCTTCACCCTGGTATCCAAGGTCAGAAGTCCTTGTTCCTCCGCCAGGTACGCCATTTTATACACGGGATAAGTGGGCAGCAGGCGTTTCAGCTCCTTGAGCGCAACTTTATCCTGCCCGGCAATAGCCCTGTGCAGGGCTTCAAAAGGCTGAGGGACATCCTTGCCGATCCAGGATGCAGTGGCATCCACATCCGCCTGCAACTTGGCGGGAAGCATGGCAAACAGCGCTTTACCCACCGAACTGTGATAATAGGAGGCCATCCATTTCGCCAGGGCGATCAGCTCAGCGCTCAGCACACCCTCATCATCCAGGATCTCGGCAATCTCCCGGCAGGCAAAGTTCTCCGGCTTTGTTTCGTTATCGCAGATACCCAGCAGCAGTTTGTTATTGAGCGGGACCAGTACTCTGGCTCCGCAGGGAACAGCCACAGTGCTGCAGTATGTGAGATCATGGGCAAAACCCAGGGGGAGAAAAACCTTGTAAAACTTCATGTGGTTACGGTGGGAAACCGAAGCATTTCTGTCAATATCTATGTCGTGAAAGTCCTTTTAGTCCGGATTGCCCGGCATATTCATCAGAGTTTCCAGTTCTTCCTGCACGTGGCGTTTCCTGCGGGGAGGAATATCCATTCCATGCAGGATTCCGGGATGTGCCAGCAACTGCGCGCAGGTTACAATCCCCCGGGATAGGATATGCTTTTTGTCGGCATTGCTTAGATTGGTCAGAATCGTGACGGGGAATAGCTTTTCCCTTTGAATGATCAGCTTCAAAGACGCATCATGGGGATAGTCCCAGCCCATTAGGTGGATACCTATGTGATTGCTATACTTGATGGAATCCGCCGAGAAGCGACCATTGGTAAAGATCCAGGTCTGGAAGTTCTTACCCTGATGCTGCTGCTCCTGCGCCCATTTTTCCAGGATGTCATTTACTCTGGAATGCACGTATAGTGGAACCTGGATGCCTACGCTAAAACCTTGATTGACCGAATACTTGCATTCACCCAGGATCTGGACGTCGCCTTGTGACGCCACCACATCCATCTCGTGGCCTACCGACGCACCTTCGAGCACTATTCCTACATCCACCTGGTATCCCCAGCGCTTAAAGATCTCACCAATGAAGTGCTCAAAGGGGTAGCCACTGGGGCCGATCTCAGAAATAGCCTTTTTCAGTTTGTAAAGCGGAGCTCCCGATGATCTTAGCTGTTTGAGAATC
>JAEWNJ010000053.1 GCA_023392795.1 Candidatus Cloacimonadota bacterium | reverse complement strand
ACCCGCATCAACATGACGGTGAATATCCCCTTCGTGTCCGAAGAGCAGGAACAGTACTTCTTCGAAATGATCATTATCCTGGTGCTCGATACCCTGCTGGGCAGATTGAGCAAGGAAATGCTCGATTGAACTGAACCTTAGAAATCTCCTGTGTAAAGCGGCCATCAATGGCCGCTTTTGTTGTATAAGCGGTTTCATTCAGCGAGAGATAAGCAAGATATTCTCATTGACAGAAGATGCTTATATGCTTGTCTGCCCTTAGGCGTGGAAATCCTGAAAACCATGAAGCGAACAAACGCTTTTCAGGGCTAATGAAAAATAATCAGAAGAACAGCTTATGTGTCTGTTGCATGATATTGAATCAGACAGAGTGGAAGAAACGTTAGTACTAGAAAGCTAACATTCATCAAATAGCTGATTGATTATCCTTATACATATCTTGCGTGCTGGTTACGCCCCTTCGGGGCGCAGGCTGTTGACAAAGCCTCCCGCCTGAGTCCCATCAGGACGGTATTTTAGATACATCAGATCCCCAAACTAGGGCGTTGGCAAATCTAAAATGCCGTCCTTACAGGACTCAGACAGTTGATAAATCCCATGTACCTTATTTGTGATGAACGGAGTAAGCACCCCGACGGAGCGCCATTCCATAGCCAGTGGCATCATCCCCGGATCCCGAGCCAGCTGCCGGGCAGATGAAGTTTCCAGAGCTCCATTCTGGCTTCCCGATCCGGAACCCTGATCTCCAGCTTGTAATGAAAATGCCGGGACATGGCGACATCCATCTCCGCGCAGAGATTGGTGGTCACAATGATGTTCCCGGGGAAGCTTTCCATTTCCTCCAGAAAGATACTCTGAATGGTGTTTTCCGCATGATCCACCGATCGCTCGGCAGATTGAGCAAGGAAATGCTCGATTGAGCTGAACCTTAGAAATCTCCTGTGTAAAGCGGGCATCAATGGCCGCTTTTTTGGGTTGGGGGAATTGACGAATACTCAGCTTGGGGCTGCTTGAAGACGTCATGATATGGGTTAGTGAGATAGGCCTTGGTGCTGAGTTGGTAATTGTCAAACATGGAGAGGCATAAAAAACTTGACTGAAACATTAAACTAGAAATGATTGCAAGCATGCGTAGATTGCATACAAAGCTCGAGGAGATAAGGCTATGATTTCAAGGTGCTATAAAACCATTGTTGTCAACAGAGAAGTCCTGATAAGTGGGGGATTGAACTAAAAAAGCCGACTAAAATCTATGATTTGGAGGAATTATGGATGAGTACTTTGTCTTGAAAAGGCCAAGCTACTATTTTGTATATATACCGGCAAAGCGAGTAGGCGAATTTCACAGCAACCGCGCAAAATCATCAGAGATACATGTAAAGGGTGAGTTGGAATTCGTGTGGGAGAGTAAAACCAGTGGAGCTCTAGCCCTATTCTTTATTGGTAATACCCCCAAGATTTACAATCCGAAAATGCATACAATTAGCAAGGTAAGAGATATGAAACAGCATCATTGCCAGATTGCTGGCGATCTGCTGATTAACAGTGAAAATGGGATAACTGAGGTATGGTTGAATAAGGGGAGTGAGTATCAGCACCTTGAGAATAGTGAACATTACTTTTATTCAGGCTCTTATACTATATGTGAAGGCGCAAATGGGGAAAAAATACTGCGGACATCTAATCGCAGCATCCCCATCGTGCCGGAAGATATGATCTGCGTATATCCCAAGCCTGATATTGAAGACATTCTTAGCGAGCATCCAGCAACGACAGATCTTGTTACTTTGTACAAGCAACGTCATGATTTTCCTCTTGAGGCCATAATCCAAAAGTCAAGAAAGTTCAAGAATAGCCTAGTTGTAAGTCCAGGAAACATATACGCAATTCGATTCAATCGCAGCAGCAACAACATGAGGTATTGGTATGGCAAGCAAGGCAGCATGAAGCTAGCCAGGATTTCCAAAGGGCATGCTTGTACAATTTGCGCTGTATGCTTCTTGGGCAAGGATGAGTTTTTTACGTCCCTAGATTCAGTCGGAACTCTGAAGATATGGAAGCTTGATAATGAAGCTATTGAGTGTTGTCAGACAATACCCAGTAAGGAGTTTGATAGATCTGAGGAATATCATAATCTATCGTATGATCCCAACATGCATATGCTGTTGATGGAGTTTTCGGATGGTTACGACTTTTATGCTTTACGACTCGATACGTACAAACGGAGGCAGAAAAATACACTTATCAGGTATCTTAAGACCGAGTTTAAACCCAAAGAAATGACAGTCCTTGTTCCAAACAAAGCTGCTGCTGTGCCCTCTTCGCCAAAAAATGATTTGAAGCCTGTTGTAAAATGTGCGCCAAAGCCTGTTATCTCAGCCGGATATGATTTGTGCCAGATAAGCATAGATAGGCAAGCTAATCAGGATACTAAATCAAAATCAGCTGGGAGCAGATTTAAAAAGAGTAACATTGAAATCTCGGTTGGCATTGATTTTGGAACAAGCCGCACGAAAATCTGTTATCGCACAGCTGTGGACGAGACTGCTAAGATTATGCATTTCCACAGTATGCGGGAGCAATACTACGAACATGAATATGAAGATTGGACTATACCAAGCATGGTAGCAAGTTTTCAGGGGAAGTTTCTCTTCGGATATGACGCTTTATTGGCAAAGACAAGATCGAAATATACCAAACTAAAGACGTCCTTGCTTTCTAACACCATTAATGATCAGGATATCATGATATGTGCAGCATATCTGGCCTTTCTATTTGCGCAAACCGAAAAACAGATAAAAGCGGAGGCACACATTGTTTCAAACTACCGCTTTACATACTCAGTATGTTTACCGGTAGAGCAGATGAACAACAATAAAGTGGTTGAAAACATGCATTTGGTTCTGAAGCTTGCGGAAACGATCAATAACGATCAATGTTACCATTCACAACTTAAGGTCAGCAATCACCTGGACATGATGAAGGTATCAGATAGACTGGGACAACGAGAATATAGCCAGGTGATAGCCGAGTCAGCAGCAGAGATCGCAGATTATCATACTCGCACAAAAGAGCCGGGATTATATACGTTAATCGACTTTGGAGCGGGAACGACAGACATGACCGTGTTCAAGCTAAAAAAGGGGGGACAAAAAAAAGCTGATATGATCGCCGCCAGGATCATTTATAAAGGCTTTTCTGATATCGAAAATAGGATCAATGATGCAAATGAACAAGAGTCCATTGTGCGACAACACTATTTAGCCATATTCAATGAGTTTCGGAATTCAGGGATACTCAAAGAGATAAAATCGAAGTTACTGGGGCCTGAATCAATGAAGCCAATATATGATATGAAAATCCTGGCCAGTGGAGGTGGAGCACTACACGAGAGTGTACGTGAGGTTTTTAGCGCTCCTATGCTCTATGATGATGATGGAAGCCATGGTGCTAAGAAGATACAAGTGCTAACAAACCCTCCCCGCTGGTTATCCGATGAGGCTCCTTATTACCGCTGCGCAGTGGCCTATGGTTTAAGTGGAGATCCCAAGAAGTTGAAAGATAACTACATACTGCCCAAAGACTGTAAAGTTGAAGTCTTTGAGCAAAAAAAACGAGAGCTATCTGAGGAAGAGATCTTGTATAACCAAAGGAGATTTCATCGTGGCTGAGTATCATGTAGGTGATAAGGTTCGGCTCAAAAGGAACCTCGATAAAATCGGTGAAATTCAAAAACTGGAAGTCAAGCTTGAAGATGATTATTTGTATGGAGTAGTATTTGGAAATGAATATGAGTACATTGCCGGTGAGCTGCTCATGCCTTATATCAAACGCAACAATGTGGAGGATGATCTATTAGCCAATAACTTTGGTCAATTCCACGATTTTCAGAAGGCGATGACTTTTTTAAAGCTCAATAACAGTGAATCCATTCAGAACAATGTGTACGCAATGAACACGTCCAAAACCATCTTCTACGAATACCAGTATAAGCCACTAATCAAATTCATAGGCTCATTCAGACGTAGAATCTTGATCTGTGATGAAGTGGGTCTGGGTAAGACGATAGAGGCGGGCTTAATCATGAAAGAACTGGATGCCCGTGGAGAATTGAACAGCGTTCTTATCGTTCCTCCTGCCAATCTCAGAGTGAAATGGATGTCTGAGATGAGCGAAAGATTTGGCGAAAACTTCAATATTTTGCATGCTGGAGAGTTCAAAGAGTTCATTTCCGGCAACAGTAAGTATGCCGAGAGATATAAAAAGCACAGATTCATCGTTTCTCTGGAGTCAATTCGATCAGATAGTGTGAAAGAAGAGCTGGAATTATCTGATTTCAAGTGGGATTTATTGATTGTGGATGAGGCACATAGTCTGCGAAACAAAAACAAGCAACACGGGGTTGTGAAAATACTTAGCTCCGTGGCTGAGTCCATAGTATTTCTTACTGCGACACCTGTTCATATATCTGAAGCAAATCTATTCAATATCCTTAACATCATGGATGATACTCAATATGACGATTTATCATCATTCCAAAAACAGCTGGCTGCAAATGCACCGATTGTTTACGCTTTGAATGCCATTTCTAGGGCAAATCCCGATTTGGTGCAGGTTTTTAACTTCGTAAAAAAAGTTGAGAGCGAATACAACGATAACCTAATTTACCGGGACATTGTGCATTTATTGGAAGATGGCATTCAAAATGGTATCTCTGTTGATACGATTGTTGATATCCAGAGAAATCTAAGTGAGTTACATCTTATAGGTCCTATGTATAACCGAACATTGAAGAAGGATGTCCATAAGACCAGACCTAAAAGAGTACCACACAAGATTCAAGTCGAATTTACCCAGGTTGAGAAAGAAAACTATGATGAACTTGTTAAAGGTATTAAGCACTATTTTGATGGGGATATGTTCACAGGAGTATTAGCTTTATGCAGAGCAAAACAAATGCTATCATCATCGCTTCACGCGCATAAAGCGAAGCTGGAAAAGAACTATGAAGTGGACCTTGCATTTAGCGATGAATCTATACTTTTTGAAGAGAATGATGAGAATACTGGGAAGACGCCTGCTCATGCGTTTTGGGAGCATAGAGATTCAAAATATGAAAGGCTGATTGAAGTTCTAAGCCTGATAAAGAATCACACCAATAAAGTTATCATTTTTGCATTCTTCAAAGATACACTCAGGTATATTCAGGAGCGCCTACATAGAAATGGAGTACAATGCTACATGCTCCATGGGGATGTGCACATCTCAGAACGCTCTCAATTAATAAACGAGTTCCGAAACAATACCGGCTTTAGTATCCTACTTTCTTCACGAGTGGGGAGTGAAGGTATTGATCTTCAGTTTTGTGATACCCTGATCAATTATGATTTACCATGGAACCCCATGGAGTTAGAACAGAGGATAGGTAGGATAGACCGTATTGGTCAGAAATCATCCAAAATTCACATATACAACTTTGAAATGCTAAACACGATTGATGATCAGATTGTGGGTAGGCTGTATGAAAGAATTGCAATGTTTGAGGGTACGATTGGATTGCTCGAGCCGATCATGGAAGAAGTGATGTCTGACATTAGCAAACATTTATACTACACAGAACTCAGCCCGCAAGAGATTGAAGAAAAACTGGACGAGCAAGAGCGCATCATAAAAAATAGACTAAAAGATATCGCGGACTTGGAGACGGCTAATAATGAATTGCTTAGCCTTGATCAGTTCTTTGACAGGGAGATGAATAATATTCAAAAGAACAGAAGATATCTTAGTCCCAAGCAGTTGCACCAGTACATTGCGGGTCACATCGAAAAGAATTACCCAGAAAGTGAGATTAGATATGATGCAAAAACTCAGATGGGTAGCTTGAAGCTGTGCAAAGAGTTTCGCAAAGACATTAGAGATAGGATCAGCGACTCACGTGAGCTGGACATATTTAGCTATGGACCAGTGAAGGTTACATTCTCTTCAGAAGTGGCATACGAGAATGAGGATGCCCAATTTTTGAATATCCTGCATCCCTTGATTAAAGCAATTACCATGCAGTATAAAGAACTAAACCAAATCCATAGCTGCCATTACTTCAGGCTAAGAAAAACTCTTCTGGAAGAAAACAAGATCAACCTTAGCGCAGGTTACTATCTTTATTTCATTTGCGTGGGAAGGATAACTACAACCAGAGAAACGAGCGTTCTGATGCCAATCATCGTAAATGAAGACTTAGCGGTGATCGGGAATAGCGACCTTTGCGAGCAGTTAATTGGTTTGGCCATCGAAGAAGGCGAACCAGCGATTCAAAGTATCACCATAGACGATAAAGACTACCTGAGGGAAGCTCATCAAGTAGCTTTTAACAAATTCAAGGATAGATTCTTCAGCCATTATAATCGCTACAAGGCTAGACATGAACTGATGCTAAACAGGCGCAGGGACAGCAAGCTCCTGTATTGGAGCAGCAGAATCGCCAAAACCCAAGAATTGCTTGATGACCTGACACGAAATAATGGTTCTACCCAGATTATTACCATGCGTAAAAGTCAGATTCGAAACTATGAAACTAAGATGAGAACCGAGCTTGAAGAGATCGAAGCTGACAAACGTTGCGCACCTGAGTATCAACCTCCTGTTTATGGAGGGATTTTTGAAGTGTTTTAAAATGCGATTTGCAGCTTGCTTCTCAAACCTGCAGGACAATATCTAATCAGAATGCCATGTATAAATGAAGCTGCGGCGATTACCTGTTTGATGCTTATTAGTTATGTAAGTAGCCTATTTACAAGCGAAGGAGCTTGATATGACTAGATCCTACTTCTCTGCCTCTATCCAGAGTTTTTGTACAGCCTCAAAGCAGGAGATCCTGGGTGTATTGGCTCAGAATAGTGGTTTTGATATCATACAGAATCAGCGGGATGCCTGGGCGATGCAGATTGACTTGCTAAGGCCTCTGCTGATTGGATTGGAAGGAAAGATCTATTTTGAGTATTCGATACCCAGGATGGGGAAGCGGATTGATGTGTTGTTGGCGATTCGGCAGGTGCTTTTTGTGTTGGAGTTCAAGGTGGGTAGCGAATCTTACACGAAAGCGGCCATCGATCAGGTGTGGGATTATGCTTTGGATTTGAAGAACTTCCACGAGACCAGTCACGATGTATCCATTGCGCCCATGCTCTTTGCCAGTGAGGCGAAAACATTACTGGCCACGCTTAGTCTTTCTTCTGATAATGACAAAGTATTTAGACCGATACTCACCAATCAGGATGTGTTTCTGGAGCAGATGCTCAACATTCTTGACTTTGCTGAGGGGGCTGAGATCGATCCCACATGGTGGGAAAATGGACGTTATGAACCGACGCCCAGCATCATTGAAGCGGCTTTGGCGCTTTATAATGGGCATACGGTTGAGGAAATCTCACGAAGTGATGCCAGTGCGATAAACTTGGGGACAACCACCAGTTCTATTTTGAAGATCATCGATGAGGCTAAAACCCTGAAGCGCAAAGTGATTCTTTTTGTTACAGGAGTTCCCGGAGCAGGAAAGACTCTGGTTGGCCTGAATATCGCCACGCAAAGAATCGGAGAGGAGAATGACCTGAAGGGGGTTTTTCTTTCGGGAAATGGGCCTTTGGTGGCGGTCTTAAGAGAAGCATTGGCCAGAGATATGGTAATCAGAGCCAAGGATAGAGGCG
The DNA here is from genome assembly GCA_023392795.1 of Candidatus Cloacimonadota bacterium. Taxonomy (GTDB): domain Bacteria; phylum Cloacimonadota; class Cloacimonadia; order Cloacimonadales; family Cloacimonadaceae; genus UBA5456. Next base: position 5,379 of record JAEWNJ010000053.1, on the reverse strand, counting down.
ATAAAACAACAAAAAAGGCTTCCTTGCGCCCAGTGAAAGCCTTTGTGCAAAACGTGCATAACTTTCGTGATGATTGCCTGGAGGATCCCAATCCTCCTTACAATCGCATCTCGATCTTTGATGAAGCACAGCGAGCCTGGGACCTCGAGCAGACTGCCAAATTCATGAAGGTCAAAAAGCATAGACCGGGTTTTTCACAATCTGAGCCTGAGTTTTTGATCTCTTGCATGGATAGACATGAGGATTGGGCAGTTGTGATCTGCTTGGTTGGTGGTGGGCAGGAAATCAATACTGGTGAAGCAGGGATCAGCCAATGGTTAGATTCCATCTTAGCCGGTTTTCCAGAGTGGAATGTGTATCTGTCAGATCGGCTTGTGGATAGCGAGTATGACGCAGGCAAGGCTTTGGAAAGATTGGCTGATAGACAGCATGTGAACACACTCCCGGAGCTGCATCTGGGCGTTTCCATGCGTTCCTTTAGAGCTGAGAATGTGTCGTTGTGGGTAAAGCAGCTATTGGATATTGATCCGGCAGCGAAAGATACCCTGCGGCTATTACAAGATCGCTACCCAATCGTGCTTTGCAGAAATCTGCAGAAAGCTAAAGCATGGCTACGAGAGAGGGCGCGGGGATCGGAACGCTATGGCATGGTGGTATCCTCGCAAGCCTATCGCCTGAAGCCCTTGGCGATTGATGTACGCTACAATACGGATCCCGTACATTGGTTTTTGAGCGGCAAAGACGATGTGCGCTCGTCCTACTATCTGGAAGATGTGGCCACGGAGTTTCAGGTACAAGGCTTGGAATTGGATTGGGCCTGCGTGACCTGGGATGCGGATTTCAGGTACAGTAATGAGGGCTGGCAGTATTGGTCTTTTGTAGGCGATAAATGGCAGCATATCAATAAGAAGGAACGCCAGGTGTACTTGCTAAATGCTTATAGGGTTTTATTAACCAGAGCACGCCAAGGCATGGTGATTGTGGTGCCTGAAGGTGACAATGAAGACCACACCAGGCTAAAGAGATTCTACAATTCTACCTATGAGTATCTGAAGGATTTAGGGCTCGAGGAGATATAAGTACTTGGTTCTCTGCCTTGGTGAAAACCGGAGCTGATGAAGCTTGACTTTGGTGACCAGGTGAATGGTTGCAGGGCTAGGCTTGGCAACCAAAGAACTTGATATTGATCAACAATTGTCAGAAGCCGATTTCGTGAATTTGTCTCCCTCGGAGTTGAAACTGCTTCCCTATGATCATGCCTGCCTACCAGTTACATGCAGTTTCGACTTCGAGCAGCGTGAATGCACTGCCAGCCCGGATTCCTAGCCCCGGGTATTGATCAAAGTTCATACGGGGTAAGTGGTAAGTAGCGAATCAGCCGTCTAGATTTCCCTGGTAAGAATGCTGTACAGTGCTGTATTAACATAATAGTTTGAGCGAACAATTTTCTGCTTTTTCAAGAGTCCATCATCGCATAGAGCATCCAGATACTTCATGGCGGTGTGGCGGCTGACTTCCAGATCTCGCATGATAAACTCAATCTTGGTGTAGGGATGTGAAAACAGATTGTTGATCAGATCCTGTGAGTAGAATTTATACTTAGCCCGGATCTGCTGTTTATATTCCTGAAGAGCTGTTCTGATCTCACCGATCATCGCAATCGTTTGTTTGGAAGTGTCTTCCACCGCCTGCAACATGAAGAGAATCCACTGTTCCCAGGCCTGCTCGTCTCTAACTTTCTGAAGCAGTTGATAATAACTTGCCTTGTTCTTTACAATATATCTACTTAGATAAAGCACAGGAATATCCAAGAGTTTAGACAATACCAGATAGAGAACATTGATAATGCGCCCTGTACGGCCATTACCATCGTAGAAAGGATGGATGCTTTCAAACTGATAGTGTATTATCGCCATCCTCACAAGGGGATCAATATCAGCCTCATTATCGTTTATGTACTGCTCAAGATTTGACATCAGGTCCACAAGCTCCTGAGGGTCCTGGGGTGGAACATATACCGTTTCACCGGTCTGTTCATTTTTCAGCTCCGTGCCTGGCAGTTTACGCAATCCTGACCTATGCTTTACCATCTCCGCCTGGATATCGATAATGTGGTTTGTAGTGAGCATTCCGGTTTTATCCACTAGGGCGTAGCCTACCTTGAGGGCTGAGGCGTAATGGCTTACTTCTTTAGCTGCAACGCTCAAGCCGTAGTCCGGAAACAAGTCTTCACGATAAAGATCGTCGTGGGTGGTGATGATGTTTTCGATTGCCGAACTATCTTTTGCTTCCTGCAAAGAGAGTGTATTGATTAGTATAAGCTGATTGGGAATAGTGGCTGTTATCCCTTTAAGTTCGGCCAGAAAGCGATGGGCCGAAGCAGCCTTGCGAAGGATCTGCTTGGTCTCCAGATCGATATCCGGAGGCAGTTTATCAATGACTTTTTGCATAAGGCATCCTCAGCGCCGATCGAAGTTTTAGGACAGGCAAACTGATCTGTCCAAAGAAACGGTACTTTCTCTACACATGATAGATCATATGTCCAAGAAAGCAAGATATTTTGCCAATTATACTGTCCCCCAGAGTCTTAGACAACTATGAAAGATTAGTCATTTACTTCTGTGCGCGGCACACCTCAACTGCAAATTGTACATCGTAAATTGTAAATCCATGAATTCGTCCAAATCAGTTGAATCCGTCCAATCTGCGTTCTATCATTCAAAATCCGCGCGATCCGCGTAATCCGCGTGAGGATAACACAAACACACAATCTTCACTCTCACGCCCACTTCAAAACCTTAAAAACTCGAAAACTTGAAAATCCCCAAGCTTCAAAAGCCTCCGTCGCCAAGATTCTATTGACAAGATTCAAGCATGAAATAAGTGTTACCGTTACTGGGATTTTAACTTAATACACAGTCCCGCAATCTCTTAATTGGAGCAAACAATGAAGATTCTGATCACGGGCGGCGCCGGCTTCATCGGCTCGCATCTGGCTGAACGCCTTTTGGCTGAAGGCAATGAAGTGTATGCTATAGACAATCTTTCCACGGGTAGCCTGGAGAACATCGAGTCCTTCAAGGCAAATCCCAAGTTTCATTTTACCACAGGAACCATATTGAACCGCGAATTGATGGATTCCCTGGTCAGCAAGGTGGAGCAGGTGTATCACTTAGCCGCCGCGGTGGGCGTGAAATACATCATCGAGAATCCGCTGCTTTCGCTGAAGACGAATATCGTGGGTACGGACAACGTGTTGGAGCTTTGCAACAAATACAAGGCCAAGGCCCTGATCACCTCCACCAGCGAGATCTACGGCAAGAGCGAGAAGGTACCCTTTTCCGAGCAGGATGACCGGCTTTTGGGCTCCACGCACATCAGCCGCTGGGGATATAGCTGTTCCAAAGCCATCGATGAGTTCATGGCGCAGGCATTTTACCGGGAGAAGAAGCTGCCGGTGGTGATCGTGCGCTGTTTCAATACCGTGGGGCCGCGTCAGACCGGACAGTATGGCATGGTATTGCCCAAATTCATCAAAGCCGCGCTGTTGGATCAACCCATTGTGGTGTATGGCAGCGGCAAGCAGACCAGGTGTTTCGCGGATGTTTCAGACGTGGTGGATGCCTTTTTGAAGCTGATGAACAGCCCCGAGTGCGTGGGAGAAATCTTCAATGTGGGCACCACGGAATCGATCAGCATCGAGGATCTGGCGCAGAAGGTAAAGGAAATGTGTCACAGCAAATCCAAGATCGAATACATGAGCTATGAAGCAGCTTTTGAGGAGGGATTTGAGGACATGATGAACCGTATGCCGGACTTAAGCAAAATCAATGAATACATCGGTTACGAGCCGAAATACAAGCTGGATGACATCATTCAACGGATGATCAAGTATTATGAAGAGTAAGCTGCTGTGCCTGTTGCTGGTCCTCGTCGCGTTTGGCGCCTGGGCCATCGACATCCCGCTCGCAAATGTGCCTCAGATCAGCGTCAGCATTACCGGGTATGTGAGACACCCTGGGCAATACAAAATGTATTCCACCGACCGGATTTCGGATCTGCTGGATAGGGCAATGCTGGATGACGCGATGCTGGCGAGATCCGCTGTTCCCGGCGCGTTGAACGATGCCGCGGTAAAAAAGACCAATCCCATCCCCCAATTGCGTGAGGCTGAGGAAAGCCAGCCGGAATATGAAAAACTGCAGGCCTTGCGCCATGTGGAACTGGTCCGGGCGGGCAATCGCAGCACATATGACCTCCTGCGTTTCTATCGCCTGGGCGAGCTGGAAGCCAATCCCATGATCAAAGACGGGGATTTGGTGTTTATCCCGGTGATCAAGGAGCAATCCGGGGTCAGCGGAGCGGTTGGGCTGCCGGGCGACATTGAATACAAAGAGGGCGACAGCCTGAAAGACGTGATCGCTTTGGCGGGAGGAACCCTTCCCGGAGCGGAATTGAGCGCGATCCGCATCAGCCGCTATAATGGCAGTGGCAAGCCTTCCAGCTATGAAACGGTAGATATTAGCCGGGCGGCTTCGATCCTGATCAAGCCCGGTGATCGGATCTCGGTGCCTCAGGATTCCCGTTACCGGGAGCAACGAGTGGTCACGCTCTCCGGAGAGTTTGTGCTGCAAGGTGAATTTATGGTGGATAAAGACGCCACCCTTTGGGACGTAATTCAGATGGCGGGCGGGCTCACCGAAAAAGCTGATGTGGCCAATGCGCTGGTATTGAACCGGCGTTTCAATGAGGAGCCGGACGCGGAATTTGAGCGCCTCAAGGCTCGCGGCATGCAGGAGATTACTCCCCTGGAATACGCTTACTTAAAATCTTACGTGCGGCAAGCCAAAGGGCTGTACTCGGTGGATTTTGCCAAACTCGTGGCAACTGAAGGCAGAGAAGGCAATCGCCCCGTCAACAACCAGGATCACATCTATGTGCCAGAAAAGCTGAACGCCGTCTGGGTGATGGGTCAGGTGCGCCATCCCGGCCTGATCGAATACAGGGATGGGCAAAACTGGAAGTATTATCTACAGGAATCCGGAGGTTATGCCAACAACCGACTGCGCGGCGGAATCCGGATCATGAAGGCGCAAAGCAGCATCTGGGAAAAGGCAGACAGCGATTATGCGCTGATGCCTGGCGACATTGTGTTCATCCCGGATAAAGCCGATCGTCACATCTGGACTGATGTGAGAGACGTGTTTGCCGTGGTCGCTTCTGCCGTTACGATCTTAATCGGGGTGCAAAACCTCACCAAATAAAGGAGTTTAGAATGAAAGTACCGATGCTGGACCTGAATGCTCAATACGAACCGCTGATGGCGGATATCCGCAAGGCGCTGGACAAAGTTTTTGAAGAACATCACTACATCATGGG
>JAEWNJ010000051.1 GCA_023392795.1 Candidatus Cloacimonadota bacterium | reverse complement strand
TTCTGCCGGGTGCCTTCGGAAAATGAGGTCTGAGAATAGGGCTCGCCCGCGCCTTTGAATTCCCCGGCCTGGATCACGTGCATCTTGATGCCCAGTTTGTCGTACATATCCTTGTAAAACAGGGAGTTCGCTGAAGTACCCGTCAGCATTAAGCCAGCGGAAGCGGAAGGTTCCATAAAGATCTCGTCCGCATACGATGCCAGCAGATAGTCGCCCTGGCTGAGGTAATCGCCATAGGCGTAAACGGGTTTGCCGGATACCTTGAAATCGGCGATGGCGATGCCGATCTCGTTGAGTGCGGGCAGGGAAATCTGCAGCATTCCAGGTTCCAGAATGATGCCCTTGATGCGCTTGTCGTTCGCGCTGTGCCTGATCTTGGCGCAGATGCTCTGCGTACTGTTGGCGGCGCTGTCGCCCAAGAATTGCATAGGCATGATCTCGTTGTAATCCGCCAGATAGGCGCTGGGATTTACGCGTAGCCAACTATCATCGGTGATGACTGCTGCTCCGGGGCCCCCGGCCATCTTGCCGAGCTTGCGGCCCGTGCAGTAAGACATTCCGATCAGCAGGATCAGTACTGCGAAGATAATCAAAAGGGTTTTGGTTGTGGTGCTCATGTGAGCCTCCTTGATAAATTGCTGGTGTTATGTATGGCCTTTTTCGGCCCAATAGAGGTATCAAAACTGCCATATAGGGATAAATCTGCCATAAATAAAAGTGGCGGAGATGTAGGGATTCGAACCCTAGAAACGCTCGCACGTTTACACGATTTCCAATCGTGCTCCTTCAGCCAGCTCGGACACATCTCCGCAGGGGATGGCGTCACTCTTTTATTCATGCCGATTCTGTCAAACATTTTTAGTGCCGGAAGTGGCGGTATCCCGTGAAAACCATGCTCATATCCAGTTCATCACAGGCCTTGATGCATTCCTCGTCACCCTTGGAGCCTCCGGGCTGGATCACAGCCTTTATCCCCGCTTGATAAAGCTCGTCGATGCTGTCACGATAAGGGAAAAATCCGTCGGACGCGCAGACTGCTTTGGTCAGATCGTGGTGGAACTTCTTTGCCTTCCAGATGGCGATGGAGGTGCTGTCGATGCGGCTGGTCTGGCCAATGCCAAAACCGATGATCTGATCGGGATATCCCAGAGCGATGGCGTTGGATTTCAGCAGACTGACTGCCTTCCAGCCGTAGATCATGGCGGCAAACTCTTCCTTGGAGGGCTGGCGGTGGGTGACCACCTGCCAATCCTCGATGCTCTCGGATACATTATCCCATTCCTGCGCCAGATAGCCCCAGCGCATGGTCTTGATCTCGTAGGGGTTGCCGGGTTTGGCGAGGATGGCGGGATCGTAAGCTATCAAGCGGCGGCTCTTCTTTTTCATCAATACCTCCAGCACGCCGTCTTCATACGCGGGGGCGATGATGATCTCAGTAAAGATGCGGTTTATCATCACCGCGGCTTCCAGATCCAGCTTGCGGTTCACCACCACGATTCCGCCAAAGGGCGCTACAGTGTCGGTGGCAAAGGCTTTGCGATAGGCATCCGCCAGGTTGTGCCCGGAGCCGATGCCACAGGGATTGCAGTGTTTGATGATGATCACCGTGGGTTCAGGAAAGAGCCGGATGGCGCGCAGGGAAGAATCGATATCCAGGATGTTATTGAAAGATAGTTCCTTACCGTGTAGTACTTCCCATCCGTCGCTCTTGTTTACATAGAAAGCCGCTTTCTGATGGGGATTTTCGCCGTAGCGGAGCTGTTGTTTCAGGCTGCAGCTTAGATCCATAAAGGGCGGCATTTCCTCGGCGGGATGATTCTCGTTTATGTAATCCTCAAAGTATCCCGCTATTATGGAATCATACTGGGAGACCATGGCAAAGGCTTTCTGCGCCAGATAGCTGCTGATGCATTCCGGGAGCTCGCTGCTCTGTTTCAGGTGCTCCAAAGTGGGTACGTAGTCCTTGGGATCGCACAAAACGGTCACATGGCGGTAATTTTTGGCGGCGGCGCGGATCAGCGAGGGTCCGCCGATATCGATATTCTCGATGATCTCGGCGTGAGTGGAATTTTCCTTCTGGCGCACATCAGCAAAGGGATAGAGGTTCACCACCACGATGTCGATGCTATCGATCCCGTGTTCCTGGAGACTGCGGAGATGATCGTCCTTTGTCCGGTCTGCCAGAATGCCGCCATGAATCTTGGGATGCAGGGTCTTCACTCGTCCGTCCAGAATCTCGGGGAACCCGGTGTAGTCGCTCACTTGCACCAGGGAGCGGCAAAATTGTTTCAGATGCCTCGCGGTGTTTGAGGTGGATAGAATCTTGTAACCCAGGGCCTCCAATTCTATGGCCAGGGTTTCGATTCCGGTCTTGTCACTCACACTGATCAGTGCGTATTTATTCATCAGATCCTTCCTTGTCGATCAGCTCGACTAAATCTTTAATATCTTGCTTGCTGATGTAGCTCTTCAGACTCTCGTTCAGCTTGCCGTCGCTGTACATCTCGAGGCTAAGGCGAACCACTTGTTGGGGTACTTTCTGGATGATCTCTTCGTTTTCCTTGTTGTCGATCACGCTTACCAACACCACGCCACCCAGGATGATCATCCAGTTTACATATATCCAAAAGAGAAAGATGGGCAGCGCCGCCAGAACGCCATACACGGCCTGATAACTGGTCAGATTCAAGATGTAGGAATCAAATCCGGATTTTACCAGCACCCAGATCACGGTAGTCCAAAAAGTACCGCGGATCAGGCTGGCGCGCTTGATCTTGGCAGTGGGGAGCAGCAAATACAAAAAGAGCAGCGCGGCAAATTGCACCACGAAGGGCAATATGTAAGATAGCCAGGTAAATAGCGGCGAACGCAGCACGCGCGAAATGATGGGCAATGATGAGCTGGAAAAAAGCAGCACAATCACCAGCAGCCCAAACACCAGAGTTCCGAAAAACTTGATGAATTGCGTGATGATATCCTGATTTTGGGGCGCGTGAGTGCTCAGAATGCGGTCAAAGGTGCTGCGGATATTGTTAAACAGCAGATAAGACGAGACCAGCAGGATCACGAAGACCATGATGTTCAGGCCCATGCGGCGTTGAATCATCTCATTGATCAGGTCCATCACTGTGTTCGCGGAACCGGGGATGAAGTTCTTGGCCACCACGGAGGCGATGCGTTCCTTCAGGTTCAAAAAGGGGAGATCGGGCGCCAGCATCACGATGAAAGTGATGAAGGGAATGAAGCCCAAAATGGTGGTGTATGCCAGGCTGCCGGCTTCCCGGGGGATTTTTTCCTTCACGATGCGCGTGTACATGATGCCCAGAAAGTGGCTGATCTGCTGCCAGAGCTTCCGGCGGCGCGGTGCGGAGGCCAACACCAGATAAGCCTTGTACAGATCGATCAGGATCACCTTGTAGAGAGCAGAAAACAGCTTGCCGATGCCGAAGAACGAGCTTCCCTTTCTTTTACCCATCACTCCTCCCTCAATGCCGTTACCGGATCCAGATTTCCCGCTTTCACGGCAGGGGCGATGCCAAAGATCAAACCTATGCCCACCGATACCGCCAGGGCGGTGAAAATCATATCAAAGCGTGCCACCATCGGCATCTGCAGATAATCCCCCACCACATCGAGGATGGCATATCCGAGGGCAATGCCAAATACACCGCCCAGGGCAGTGATCAAAACCGTCTGCACCATGAATTGCACAAAGATATCCACGCGGCGCGCTCCAATGGCCAAACGTACGCCGATCTCGCGAGTGCGCTCTTTGATGGACGCCAGCATGATGTTCATGATCACGATGCCGCCTACCAGCAGCGAGATTGCCGCGATCATGATGAAGATAGCGCTGAAGATCATGGAGCTCTGCTTCATCTGCTGCATCTGTTCCTGTGCCGAATCCACTCTGAACACACGTTTGCCGTCCATGAGCTGCCGCACAATCGGCTCCAGCTTGTTTTTCAGCGTAATCGCCGCTTCCGGGCTGGCTGCGATGATCTCCACCTGGTCCACTTTGCTGCCGGGAGATATCTTGCTCACCATCGTGGAGAGGGGGATGAAATTGCGGTGATTCATATATTCCAGGGCGTTTTCCCCGCCAAACATTTCACCGCCATTGCTTTTATAGTATTTGCGGCTCATCACGCCTACTACCGTCATCATCTGGTCATTTAGCATGATGCTCTGTCCCAATGGATCGCGAGCCCCAAAAAAGTGCTCAGCCACTGCGCTGCCCAATACGATCACATTGTTGTTTTCGCGGATGTCGATCTCATTGATAAAGCGTCCCTTATCCGGATACCAGTTTTCCACGATCTGCATATCCGGAAATACGCCGATGCACTGAGAATTGTAATATTGATCACGGTAGCGGGTGCGGGCATCCCAGACCGAGATATTGGGATTGAAGGCTTTCACCTCTGGGATCATGGACTGCAGCTTGCGCAGATCATCCAGATCAAACCTGGCCTCACCCCCCTGACGAAAATCATATTGCCAGTTATAACCGATCTCTACTTTGCTTAGTCCGCCGCGTTCCTGCATCCAGGTCAAAGTGCTTTCATTCATGCCCGCCAAAATCGCCAAAACCACCATGATGCACATCACACCGAGCACTATGCCCAGCACGGTCACCAAACTTCGCACCTTGCGGGTGGCGATGTCGGCAACACCGATGTGGAGGGATTCAGCCAGCGATACTGCCATAATCGATCAATCCGTCGCGGATCATCACAGTTCGGTTTGCCCTGGCGGCCACCGCCGGATCGTGAGTAACCATGATCACCGTGTTACCCGCGGCATGCAATTGGTGGAAGATGCTCAGGATGTCGCCTCCGGCTTGGGAATCCAGATTGCCGGTGGGTTCGTCGGCCAAAAGAATGGAGGGAGAATTCACAATCGCGCGGGCGATCGCCACGCGCTGGCGCTGTCCTCCGGAAAGCTCATTGGGTTTGTGTTTCAGGCGGTCGCTGAGGCCTACGGAAGCCAATATCTCTTCGGCCTTCTTTCTGCGTGTGCCGGGCGCGATACCGGCGTACATCAGCGGTAATTCCACGTTTTTCAAAATGCTTAGGTGGGGCAGGAGGTTAAAAGATTGAAAGACAAAGCCGATCTTGCGGTTCCTGATACCTGCAAGCGCACTCTTGGGCAGAGAGCTAACCAGATCGCCATCCAGATAGTAATCGCCAGAGCTGGGACGATCCAGACAGCCAATGATGTGCATCAAGGTGCTTTTACCGGATCCTGAAGGCCCCATTATGGCCACAAATTCCCCCGCATCAATCGTGAGATCGATGCCGTCCAGTGCTCTAACCTTAACATTACCAAGGTTGTAATCTTTTACCAAGGCAGTGGTCTTGATGATTTCCATTACTTTTTCCACCTATCTAACCCATCAAATGATATTCCCTCAATATGTCAATAAATTTCGGTGAGATCCGAGGTGTGGAAACGGATACCGCTATACTTTCAGCATTGGGTTCGCTACCCATATATAACTCCTATTCTTAGTACTCGATGCTATGCATCATAGGGGTTGCTCTTTACTCCCATGTTGCAGATGTAATATGTCTTCAGATCGTTTAAGCGGATCAGCGATGTTTTTTGCGCGTCAAAAAAATGCTGCCTGATTTCGATCCTATATATATACGGGTCACGCGAGTAGTGGCGCTCGCCTGAAGCGCCGTTCTAAGATGGGCGGTCTGGGCTACCGCCTAACTTAAAGGCCTGCTGCCTTTTGTGGAAACCGGGAAGTTCCCACCCCTGGCTTGCGTAAGCGACGCCAGCAATCCACCAAGCTAACCGCTGAGCGTAACAGCGCTTGCTACACTAAATTCCCCACAAGTTTTCTAAAGGGTTTAAGATCAAATGCCCATTTATCCAATATAAGACCATTGAGCAATACCATTAGGCATTATTTCAATCAAGCAATACAGGCTTCCACTCATGTTATCAGAAAACTCAACCTGCTTATCAACCAAGAGTTTTCTTATTTCTAAGAGCGATTGGACTGAGGGACTGACTGACCTAATTTCGAAGCACCCAGAACATAGTTAAGGGCATGTTATACCACCCTCATCCTACTCATGTCCTCTATATTATTCCTGATTTTGTTGGATATATCACTGTAGATCATCCTGTAAAAAGCTTCATGGACAACTTACTTCATCCGGCACAAAGAAAAGGTAACCGCCGCAGTGGAAGATTACCTTTAGCCCCAAGGAAAGGATTAGTGGCCGTTTCTGCCATGGTCTAACCCAAGTGAACAGGCTAACTATGTATAGTACACCCTAAACTATAGATATGTGTGCAAAGAAGCCCAGTTTAGAAACCAAGCCTTTGAGCAGACATTATGTTTTTTTTCTACTTTTCCTCTGGGTTTTCATGGGAGCTGGTGCTTCTTCGCGATCTTGTGGCGCGTTTGGTGCTAGCCTTTCAGCGTATTTCATACACAAGTCCTGCATGTCAATGGCTGGCAGGATATAGGGTTCTACAGGATAATATGAAGTTACGTTCTGTAGATAGGCTCTGATGTTATTATATGTTATGGCTGTAGCAGCATTGCTGATGAGTTTATTGAAATGATCAGAGTCGACTTCGATTGATTCGGTAATCCTAAAGTCACAAGATGCCTGCAATTCGATGTTTAATCCAGGTCTTTCCATCATATGATGAATGGCTTTGATATCGAATATGATGCGGACCAAGTGATCATCTTCATTATTCGTGAATATGTGATAGTCAACATCCAGCTCATCTATATCATTGGTCTGAGTCTCTTTCGGAAACACCAAAGATATCTTGGTCTCCAGAAGTACAAACATCTCTTGTTGGAGTTCGCTGCGCTTAATCTCCACAATCAGCTCCTATTGCACGGGCACAGTAAGGTTTATGGTTAAAACGTATGGATTGGAATTTATGCATGTAGTTTGTTTTCGTAAATTCGGGAGTGACTTTCATACGACTGGCTTGGTCCAGAAATTCCTCAGACTTCTTGTCCTGGATCTCCATCCTAAAAACCACATTGAACTCATTGGATATCCCGGCTAACATCGAAATGTTTATCAGCTTATCCCCAGAGAACACCTGGCTAAGATATGAAGGCGACACTCCTGCCGCTGCCGCAAGTTCTTTCTTGCTAATTCCCTTATTTTCCATCAAATCTTCTAACTCCATAGTGATAGCAGTACTCAAGGATATTGCTTTGTACTTCTTCCTGAAGGGCTGGATGGATTGCATTACCTGATCATGTGAGTATTTCGAACTCATAGCTCCGCGTCCTCTTTATAATATTTTTTTCTTTATTCGATAAGCTTTCTGTTTTCTTACCTGTGTGTATCTCACAGATGATGACGTCCTTTCCATTCCCATAATTGATTTCTCGACAATACAGGCGATCGTTGCTCCGTTTGTTCATAAACTTCATTGCTACCACTGTAGGTCGCTTATCCTTTTCCTCAATTCTATAAGTCTCATCACGATATCTGGGGCACCTGAAGTCCCAGGCATCCTCAAGAAGATCGTCTATACACCTTAGCTTCTCACACATACATGATCCCACTTTATCTATAGATAAATTCCGTCAAGGAAAATCTGAAATTCTTGCATAATTGGAAACGGATACAGCTATACTTTCAGCAGCGGGTTAGCTACCCATGAATAATGCCTATGATTATCTTGATACTTAAGCAGAGCTTACCCATTTAATAAGGACTGAGCAATGCCCATCCTATAACTGTTGTTAAAAGAGCATAGAGGATCAGTGATTTGAGTTTTTTACTCTGTTTTCTCGGCAGGGTTTTTCTCCAGCATGGCAACGATGTTTATGGGAGGAAGATTCACCGGAGGCAATCCCGCTTTAACGCTTAATCCGGAAAGACTCTCTCTGATATATGGCATTAGTAAGGCAGGCGCGTTATTGGCCAGAAAGTCTTCCAAACTCATGTTCTCCGATCCTTCCAGGCAGCTAAACACTCCTATATAGGTAATTTCAGATTCATATACAGCTACTTGTATATCCTTGCCGATCCCCATTGCCGAAAGCGTCAGTTCAGCCATGCCACATCCATCATCCAATAACTTATACCCATATTTGAAAGTAAAGTTACTGGTTATTGGGCCTTTACCTCCCTGCTTTCTCTCAAAGTTGCATTTATGCTGATAAATCGCTTTTACTACAATGCCGGGTTGCTGTTGCTTATCCATACCTATATCCTTTTATGCTGCGTGCAAATCCAAATCTGAGGGCACAACACTGGGTTCTATACTATCCGATTCTGCCGGATGCGCGCTGAAAACCGCGCAGAGTTCTTTAGTGAATGAACCCTTGGGGAATCTCAGTTCAATCGTTTGTGGGTATTCCTCTTGTGTGAAGCTCGACAATTCTTCTGCTTGTGCCACCATGGAATCAAAGTAAGATGTATCTTCAAATGAACACGAATACTGTGGATACTCTCTGATGCTCAGCGCTTCCAGTTCCACTCCCAGTGCTTCAGCAACTTTATAGATGAACTCAATGGTAGGGATTCTGCCCATTCTCTCAAAGCGAGTAATCACTGATTGACTGGTGTGCATGCGCTTTGCCAGTTCAGCTTGACTCACTCTTTGGTGTAATCTGCACACCTTCAGATCTGCTATGAGCTCATAGACATTTTGCTGCCATTGGGCAATATCAGGTTTTGGCAGGTCCAGCTCATCCTCTTCTGAAGGTGTGGTCGGAATGGGCGAAACGATTTTTAGTGGCTTGAGATCAACGCCCAGCCCTTC
>JAEWNJ010000039.1 GCA_023392795.1 Candidatus Cloacimonadota bacterium | reverse complement strand
GCTTACTCCTGTTTACCAAACCCACCGCGCTGAAATAAAACACTTCGGAGGCCAGAGTCAACATTTCGGTCAATTGCTGCCAGCCTGTGATCGCAACATCGCCAAGCTTCTCAAAGAAGCCCATTTCACGGGATCTGGCAACCACGTTTAGCTTGAGAGTGCTAAAGGTATTAATCACTGCCTGTACTTCCGCTGAAGCATGACGAAATAGCAGGATGTTTGCCTTGGCTTCTAGCTGAGTATAAAGCCCATCAAGGAGTGCCACTCCCGCGCTGTCGATCGAGGCTATGCCCTCTAGATCAACAGTGTTAATGTGCGTGCTCTTCAGGGTTCTGCCAAGTTCCGCTTCTATTACGGGCACAGTGTATTTATCGAGGTCTCCCTCCAGATACACAGTGCTGTCAACTACCTTGATCATATCAATAGAAGAGGCTCAACCTCAGGGTGCTGCTGTAGTCGTAGATCAGCCATTTCTTCACTGCTTCATCATAGGAGAGATTTAGCTCCACGTCCATGCTGATGTTGCGATAAATGCGGAAATTTATGGTATTCTCATTCTCAAAGCGAGGTTTGGTATTCATATCATCAAAAGGAAAGAGCGCTTCAAAGATGGAGTTTACCGAGAGAAAGTTCAGGATATTCCCCGCGGAAAAGATCATGATGCTTTCCAAGCCTTTGCTGTGCTTATCGGGATTCTCCTGATAAACTTCGAAGGGAATCTCCCCTTCATTGATGCTGCCCCTACCTATGTAAGACTTGCGATTGAGATCTTGCTGCCAACCATAACCACCACGTAAAGTAAGCGCTGTAGTGGGAGACAGAGCAAAGCGATAGGTGAGCCCCGCACCCTCCTTCAAACGCATCGGATACAGGGCAATTTTGGTGCGCAGTTTATCTGCATCCAGCACCCTATCTACTTCTTCCCCATCACTGTTCTGCAGGATGTAGTTTGTGTTCTCGGTAAAGTAGGAGTACTCGTCCATAAAATGCGTAGTCATATCCGCCCTGCTATACAACGCAAACTTACCCAGAATCTTGCGGTCACGCTTCCAGGGGTAAAGCATCAATGTATTTTTCAGGATGTAGTTATCACGATCAAAACGTAGGTCGATATCCTTGCTGAAGCTTGATCTCAGGTCATAAATACTGCGCATATTGTAGTGAAACGCGCCAAAGTCTTGTTCGATGGTATTATCAAACTTGCTGGCCAAAGAGATGTTGTACGTGGGATCCTTCTCATCCACTTCATTATTGGACAGTACATTCAGGTTTATGTGCACCGCTCCCTTGTGAAATCTGCTGGAATCAAAGCCAAAGTCATCCGACAATACGCCAGCTCCAATCATCAGGTTGCCACCGCTGAGGTCAGTATTGACGATCACGGTCATCACCTGAGAATCCCCTTCATTCAGCGTGATTGTGGCAAAATCGCGCAAATCGCTCCAGCTATTGCCCCCCAGAGTAAGCATGTACTTACCGGATGGCAGTATCCATATCCGGTCATCGATGCCATGATCATCATCACCCAGGCTCACATCCTGACCGATGTTTTGATACCCGCTTTCCTCTTCGTTCTGCAGCCAGAGGCGATAGAGCTGGCGAACCCGGTTTTGAGAGCTATCCATCACTCTTACCCTCAGCTCACTCCAGCTTCTTTCCACCACGGTGCGTCTGCGGGGATGCACATCCACTACCTGGATAATATCTTCGTTGTGCCCAGTTATCACTCTATATCTGCCTGGCAGCAGGATCTTTGGATCATTGAAACCCCCGATATCCTCGCTGATCTTGGTATTGAGGCTGTCCAGACGTTCAACTCTGTAAGTGGGGGCGTCGGTGGTATTGTATTTTGTCCGCAACACCAATTCACCATAAACGAGATGAGACTCCATGTTCGCAATTTCTTCATAGAAAAACCGTTCAGGGGCGCTCAAGAGATCCTGGTATTCGGGCCTTTGCTGGCGCATTGTTCTGCCTGAGAAATGCGAAATACACCGAGCTGCGAAAAGATTCGTCTCTTCCATGATCATGTCGTTGTAGGTCTGCACCAGATACACATAGCTATCGTCATCCAGATCCTGGTATTGGTCATTGCGATGGATCAGAATGACCTTATCATAGGTGCTGTCGCGAAGTACAAACTCCATCCTCAGATATGCTCGGGGATTCACCCCATTCACTTTTTCGAGGTTCAAGATGCTGGTTTCGAGGTAGTAATGCGGATCGGTGTCACCAATGGTTCGGGTTACATTCCCAAAGATATTATACGCGGAAAGTCTGCGACTGATGATGTTTGGTACCGCGTCAGTCAGGCGGTTTGCCCACAATTCATTATTCACAAACTTCACTCTGCTAAAGTTCTCTTTCTCCACCAGCTGATTGCGGTTGTAGGTTCGATTGATGTTTGTGTTTTGAACCTGAAGCACTTTACCGTTGTTTACATTCAGCCTCAGTTCTTCCCGTTCGGTTGCCGGTTGATAATCCAATACGTAGTAATTCGTTTCCTGTCTCTTGCCCCCAAAAGCACATGCTGAGAGCAGTAGTACAGCCAGGGATAGCAGGATTAAACTAGTTCTATTCAATACATGCTTCATTAGTTACCTCGCAACATAATTGCTGGATTATCAGCTATTTGACGTGAAAAGTCATTCAGATTGCTGCTGGCATCCCGCAGATTTTCCATGGTCTCCTGAATGTTGTCCTGATTCTTGATCAAGGTGCGGTTGACGTTGTTAACCATTGATCCCGTTCTTTGTATTGTAGTGCTCAGATCATTGATCATTTTCTTGAAATCAGCTTCCGCCAATTGACCGGACAGTTTGCCAATGTTACTGGCTAGCATGGCAAACTCATCGGAATTGATCAGCTTGTTGATCCCAGTAAGGGATTCGTTGATATTCTTGCTGATCTCAGCAATATGGCCGGACGATTCCACCAAAAGGGAATCCCCATGCACACCCAGTTTATTTAAATGGAATCGTGCGTCACTTACCAGCAGGGTACTTTCTTTGGTCAAAGCATTCAGGCTTTGGTTTAGATTCAGAGCCAAACTGTCCAGTGATCTCACCGTGGATTGACTGATCAGATCCAGATTTCCGGTCAGGTTGTCGGTCAGTTTTTCCAAGTTTTTGCTAAAGTCTTCCGTTACACCGGCGGTGTTCTCAGCGATCTTATTCAGTGATGCGAGAGTTCCTCCCAGATTAGCCCTGGTATCGGCGAGCAGGAGGCTTGTTTCTGAGAGAATGCGGGCGATGTTCTCCTGATTCTCAAGGTTTGTCATCTCCCCTAGATTTGCTGCGATAATATCGATCTTTTCAGCGATGGACAGGGCGCGGTCGGAGATATCGTCAAGCATGGTGGATCCTGCCTTGATGTAGCTGCCCGGTTCCAGGTTTCTGGCTTCATTGGTGCCGCCCTTAATCTCCACGGCTTTCAAGCCTGTGATTCCCACCAGACTCAGCACTGCCTCTGTATTCTCTTTGATCGGAGTTCCCGGTTCCACGTTGATCGTAACGATCACCTTGCTTACATCTTTGGGATCAATCTTGATGGCTTCCACCTGCCCCACCTTGATTCCCTGATAATTTACTGTTCCACCCACTTGTAAACCGCTAACGGGGTAATTTTGCAGCATGATATAATAGGTGTCCCATTTTTGCGTAAGTCTGTTTCCCGCCACAGCTGCAGCAAATAGAATCACCAGCACACTACCGATGGCTAGAAACACGCCCAGGCGGATTCTGGTAGCTTTAGAAACCATAAAAAACTCCCTTAGTCATAAGATACCTGCCCCGCTAGCAAGCGGTTACTGATCTTCACTGGCGTTGTTGCCTTGATATGTACGCGACCATCACAGACCACTCCTTCACCAAAGCTCACATCGCCATTTATGTGCAGTTCTTTGCATCCCGAAAGGGAAGGCACACCTTCCTTGAAACGAGCTCTCAACTTATCGATGCTATCATAAAACCGGCTATCCAGTTCGATCAAAGGACTTGCGGAAAGACCATATTTCAGCTTTATCTGATATTGATCGTTCAGCTCATAAGCATCACTCCAGATGGCCAGCAGATCGTTGGTCTTCTTCACAGGAGCGAAGCGTGTACGCGGCACGACCAGTGCCTTCGCACCGTTAAAACTGCTGATGGCTGCGCCCATTGCAGTCTCCAATTGATACACCGGCGTACCATCCACAGTTTTGGGATTTACGATCAAGGGAAGGATCATGAGGTTGTCATGAGTAATCAGATGCCATTCCAATGCCTTTAGATCGATCCAGATGTTATTGGTGTTAAAGTAGCTGAACTTTGCGATATCCTGAAATTCTTCCAGTTCATCCGCCGGACATTGGGCGATTTCTCTGAGCAGCAGTTGCCCGCTGTCATCCATAGCCAGATGTCCACCCTTCTTGTCCATATCGCTGCGTGCGCACACTTCCATTAGAAATGGGATATCATTCTTTTCCATATACGCCGCGATGGCGGTATCCACTGTGGCCCCCAGATTGTCCGAGTTTGAGACGAAGGCGTATCGATATCCCTTGGCGATCAGCTTTTCCAGGATTCCGGATGCTGATATGGCAGTAAATAGATCACCATGCCCGGGGGGATTCCAGCGTTGATCTTTATCTTTATGTTCAAAGGGTTTTAGCCCATCCTGTGTGATGCGGGGAAACTTGTTTTGCACAAAGCTAAGCGGCAAATCCTGACCAAACAGATCAGGGTATTTTTCCAGATACTTCAGGGTATCCTCTTCGGTGGCAAAGCTATTCATAAAGAGGAGTTGAACCGGATATCCGCTTTCTGATCTCATCGTAAGCACTTGCCTGGTTATGATATCCAGGAAACTCATGTTCCCCTTGACCGGCAAGAGTGATTTGGCTTTGGAGAGCCCCATTCCGGTGCCCAATCCGCCATTCAGCTTGATCATCACTATGCTTTTCAGGAGGTCAGTGCGTCCCATTCCGGACACGTCATCATACTGCACCAATTGCTCACTTCCGGGAGCTTTGACGCCGGATATCAATCCCGTATTCCCTGACTTTAGATGCTCATAATAGGAGGAAAATGTACGGATTACCGCATCCGACAAGCCCTCTGCTTTCATCATCTTCACAAATTGGTTCAGCATTACGCAATTTCCTTATTCATCAGATTAATGAATCCAGATATTCCTCATCGCTTAGCTGAGGAATGGTGATAGCTCCTTCGCTGCTGTGTTCTTCGTTCCATCTCTGCGATGTTTCAATGGCTCCGGGATTGCGTGCCCAGTTTCTCCTGGCTACCCCGCCCATCACATCCCACGACAAAGCTTTTCGGATCACTTCATCCATCCGTGAGCTGCCATCCAACACGATACCATTTCCGCCATTGATACTGCGGCCGATCCCCACACCCCCGCCATTGGACAATACTACCAGACTCATTCCTCTGGCCACGTTGCCCGCAAAGCAATGCGTAGCCATATCTGCCATCAAGTTTGATCCATCGTATATATTGGCGGTTTCACGGAAGGGAGAATCTGTGCCGGACACATCGTGATGATCTCTACCCAGCATCACCGGACCAATCTCACCCTCGCGGATCATTTCGTTAAACTTCAGTGCTATGCGTACTCTGCCCTCTTCATCAGCGTAGAGGATGCGGGCTTTCGTGCCCACAACAAGTGCATTTTCCTCAGCTGATACGATCCAGTGATGATTGTCTCTATCCATGGCATTGCGTTTGGGATCGATCAACGCTGCCGCTGCCTGATCGGTCTTCCGAAGGTCCTCATCCTTGCGTGAGAGACAGACCCAACGGAAAGGTCCATAGCCATAGTCAAAACACATCGGCCCCATGATATCCTCCACATAGGAAGGCCAGATAAAGCCGTCGTTTGTAGTCATACCATCTTTGGCGATGGAGGTTTCTCCCGCGTCATATACTGACGCCATGAAACTATTGCCATAATCCCAAAACCGTGAGCCTTTGGCACAAAGACGCTTGATTACATGAAAGTGACGGCTCAGCGATTCATCTACAGCACGCTTGAAGCCTTCGCCATCATGCTCCAGGAGTTTACGACCTGCTTCAAACGTATAACCAACGGGAGTGTAACCACCTTCATATACAGCGTGACAGGATGTTTGATCGCTGATAAGTTCACACTTGATGCTATTCCCATCAGCATATTCCAAAAGATCCACGATGTTACCATGATATGCGATAGACAGGGGTTTCTTGCTTTGTCGGGCTTCATCCACCCAAGCAAAGATCTGCCCCAGATCGGCGGAAACCTTAGTAACCCATCCTTGAGAATGACGCGTTTGAATGCGGCTGTAATCCACTTCGGCAAGGATGCCGATGCCCCCGGCGATTTCCACTGCCTTAGCTTGTGCTCCGCTCATCCCCCCAAGTCCGGAGGAAATGTAAAGCACGCCAGCCAGGTCCTTTTCCACTGGGATACCGAGGTATTTTCGCCCGGCATTAAGCAGAGTGATATAGGTGCCATGAACAATGCCCTGGGGGCCGATATACATCCATCCTCCAGCAGTCATCTGACCGTAATTCGCCACACCCAGGGCAGTTAAACGCTTAAAATCTTCTGGATTGTCCCATTTTCCAATCACCAGACCATTAGTCGAAATCACTCTGGGAGCGTTTGCACTCGAAGGGAAAAGCCCCACTGGATGACCGCTGGCAACCACCAGGGTCTGCTCTTCGGTCATCACTTCGAGATACTTTTTGATCAGGCGGTACTGCATCCAGTTCTGACACACCTGTCCCGTCTCGCCATAAGTGACCAGTTCATAGGGGTATAGAGCGATCTCAAAATCCAGATTGTTGTCGATCATCACCTGCAATGCCTTGGCTGCCGTGATGCCTTTGTATTCATTGATGGGTTTCCCGGAAAGCTTGCCGGCAGGACGCCAGCGATAACCGTAGATGCGCCCCATCGTCTTCAATTCGTGTAAGAATTCTGGCGCTACAACCTTGTGAAGCTCTTGCGGAATATAGCGCAGAGCATTCTTCAGCGCAGTTTTGATCTCTGCCTTGCTAAGGGTCAATCCCCGGTCGGGAGCTCTACGGATATGGGGTTCAAACACCGGATCAGGCGGCAGAACGGGATCAAGGGCTACTAGAAAGTGTCTATCAGACATCTAAATCCTCTTTATGATTCTTTTTGTTTAACATGATAGAAAGAATGGTGGAATCGGCATTTTCCATGCCAGAATTTACAAATTGCGCCAGATTTGCGATCGTCTCATCCAGATCGTCAGCGATGATGCCGTCATTGGACGAGATGCATTTACCCATGTTTGCCAAAAGTGCTGCTTGCACAGCAGCAGAGGTATTGGTAGCCACTTTCAGCGAACAGCCTTCCTTTGCTCCGTCGCAAACCATACCTGCGGTATTTCCGATCATATTTTTGATCGCGTATTCTACTTTCTGAAAGTCTCCACCGAGGAGCCACACAATGCCACAGGCAGCTCCGGCTGCGGCGGAAAGACACCCACACAGACAGGAGAGTACTCCCACTTTGTATTTGATATGCACGCTCACGAGATGCCCCAAAGCAAGAGCGCGCACGGTATTCTCGTGGCTGGACTTCATTTTTTCAGAAACGGCGATGATAGGCAGAGTGATGGATAATCCCTGGTTACCACTGCCGGTATTGGAGATCACGGGTAAAGTGCATCCACTCATCCTGGCATCGGTGGCAGCGGCAGTGAGAGCCATGGCAAAATGATGCATATCGTTGCCTAACAATCCATCTTCGATCTGACGCATTAACATTTTGCCCACTGAAATACCGGAGGATTGCTCCAGTCCATAGTCGGCGATGCGGCGATTGATCTTCTCACCCAAATCGAGTTTCAATAGATCATCATAAGAGACATTTGTGACAAAATCATAATAGTCTATCAGCTTAAATTGTTCGGCAGATATTAGATCGTCAGTTCCGTTGTCACCGAGTTCTTGATATTTTAGTACTTCTGAGTTTAGTTCCAGCTTGTGTAGCCAGGTGTGACGCCATCTGATCACGGCTCTGGCCCGGTTTGTACCGTCACTTACAATCGCTTCGATCAGTACTTTATCTGCGGAGGCCTGCAACTCGATATCCAGGATCCCCTCATCCAGCATGCGTTTGGCGCGAGCTATGGTTTCATCGTTCAAATCGGCCAAAACCTGAAGCTGTTTCTGGGGTTCAGCCACCACTATTCCAAGGGCAGCAGCGATCTCCAACCCAATCAATCCAGTCCCGGGGATGCCAACCCCCATGCCATTTTTTAGCACAGCGGGGCTCACTTTCACAGTGGCTGTTATCACTTCGCCAGGGATCACGTTCGCAGCATAAGCGGCAGCCAAGGCTACTGCGGCTGGTTCAGTGCATCCCATGGCTGGGACTACTTCCTGCTTGAGTAAAGCGAGAATCAAATTATGATCAAACATATCAAACCTATCAATTCTAAATCGTAAAAGATATGATTTGCGAGCTTGTCTATCCTGTCAAGCTAATTCTGGATTCGTCTCTTGCGTCCATTCCTGATTTCCATTGCTGTTTCTACTCTCTTCCAACCCTCCTGCGTGCCACGTAAGAGGAATGCGGGTGGGTGGCAAGTGGGTGGTAAGCCAGGATCAGCAAAATGGCCGTACAGTGCGGTATGAAAGTGACGCGATGGAAATGATGAATCTACTGGCTTGAGCTTCCAACTCCGCTCTGCTGCCGGAATTGTCGATCATCAGATCTGCATGCTTCCTATCGTCCGGCATTTGTGCCTCAAGTCTTTTGATGATCTCGGATTCGCTGCTCTTGTCGCGCTTGGCGATTCTGCGAAGTGCAATATCGCGCCTCACTGAGATCAAGACCAGGTAGTCAAAACAGTCCTGCAATCCAACTTCATAGAGTAAGGGGATTTCAAAGCAGAGGACCGCTTCATCGCAGGTCTCAACGCTATGTTGAAAATCCTGCAGAACCAGGCTGTGGATTCTCTGATTCAGATAAGAACGCTCTTCCTGATTGTCAAAGACGATGGAAGCGATCTTCTTCTTGTCGGGAACCCCGTCACTCAGAATGCCTCTTCCCCATCGTTGCACCCATACATCCTGCAAATCAAAGAGATGCTTTTCAGCCACTCTATCGGCGTAAACAACCCTCAATCCGGAAGATTCAAGCAATGCACAAAAGCTACTCTTGCCCGAACCAATATTGCCCGAGATTCCGATCAGAAGCGGTCGCTTCATTTTCCCGCGTCACTGATGATCTGCATCAGCTCTTCGAATGCAACGTTGCTCTTCAAATGCCCACTCTGAGCCACTGATATCTGTCCGCTTTGCTCCGATACAATGATGCTGATGGCGTCAGAGATCTCGGTGATGCCAATGCCGGCGAGGTGACGAGTGCCCAGTTTGCGCGAATACTCGGGATTCTTGGAAAGCGGGAGCACCACCTTTGCGCTTATGATACGGTTTCCCCGGATGATGATGGCGCCATCGTGCAACACACTCTTGGTGTTGAAAATGGTTAGGATCAAACGCATGGATATACCCGAATCTATCTGCTCTCCGGCCTGCACATATTCATTGAGCTTGCGTTTACGCTCCACCACGATCAATGCTCCGGTCTTGCGAAAACTCATGGAAGAGACAGCGTCAATCAGGGGAGTGTAAAGGGAATGACCTTCGCTCCTATGGAAGGCTCCCTGTAACTCTTTTGCTAGATTTAAACGGGATAGGATGGCCCTCAGCTCGGGCTGGAAAAGAATCACGATCGCCATGATCCAGTAGGTTTTCACACCGCTGAGCACGGACGAGAGTACTTTGAGTTCAAAAATGCTGGCCAGGAAGTAAAGCAACAGGATGAAAGACAACCCCCAGAGCACCTGATAACCGCCTGATTTGCGAACGATTAGCAAGGCCTGGTAGATCAAAAAAGCGATGATAATGATATCTACAATGTCTTTGAAACGAGGGATCAAAAAGCCCATCAGTCATGCCTCCTGTACTTGTTGATTTCACTTAACACGGCGGAAAACTGGAAGTGTTCATATACATCGTGCACCCTGATGATCTGCACTGGGGCAAGCATTCCCATCAGTGCTGCAGCCAGAGTACCTCCCAGCCTTTGCCCGGGCTCACTGTCACATATTTTGCCGATGAAGCTCTTACGCGATACCCCTAGTAACACCTGATAGCCTTGATAAACATCCAGATTGGCCAGTAAAGCGAGGTTGTGCTCCAGACTCTTCCCGAAACCAATGCCGGGATCAAGGTATATACGCTGCGCGCTAATACCCTGCTGTTCCGCGTAATGCAGACGTTCTATGAGATATTGCTTTACTTCCACTACCACATCTGTATAATGGGGATTGAGTTGCATATTCTCTGGCCTGCCTTGCATGTGCATCAGGACAACATCGATGGAGCTTCGCTCCGCCAATAAGATGCTGAGTTCGGGATCATACTCCAGAGCCGATACATCGTTTATCATCCTGGCGCCCAGATCAATCGCACGCTCAGCCACAAACGATTTCTGAGTGTCGATCGAGATGTAACAATCGGGGGACCTATCAAGGATACCTGATATCACAGGATGCAAACGCTCCCACTCTTCTGTGGCAGAAACGCTTCTGGCTCCGGGGCGGGTGGACTCTGCTCCGATGTCGATGATATCCGCACCGGATTCGAGCATTTGTAGAGCGTGTTTGACCGCCACTTCTGGATTCAGGCATTTCCCACCATCCGAAAATGAATCATCGGTGATGTTCAGAATGCCCATGATACGTGGCTGGTGTAAGCTATCCAACATGATCAATTCACCTTGAAGACTACGCGCATCCGATAAACACGCTCAGAATTGTATCTGCCCTTGAAACCGAAACGCCATGATGGCATTTCCCTACGGATGGCTTCCCAATGCGCCGACTGGCGATATGAGATCACAGAAACGCTACTCATGATTACTTTGCCCGATTCGGCCAGCTTAAAATCAAAAAGCACCTCATCATCCATGATTGCAGAAATACGAGGTGGATTCTGGCGGATGATGTATGCTTCAGCAGAGCCTGATACAAGAGATGAATTGTATGATGATCCGCTATCGGTTTCAGAATTGACGCCGGGGACAGTATAAACAGTATGAGGGATATCAATTGCGTTGCCGGGGTGGTTGTGGAATTCATTGTCGTCGATCACAGGGGCTTCGATCAGGGTGCTGGGCGTTGCTGGAGCTTCGGTATTCTCTGTAGCCATGGGAGCTCTTTGCTGCTCCCCATCTCTGGCCTGAGCTTGATTCTGTTCCTCTTCCCGCGAAATCTCTGCTGGAAGGTCTGCAACGCTAAGATCATCACTGAACCATTCAAACTCATGCCAGACGATCTGTTCCTGTGGATTTGTATAAAAGAAAGCCAGTATCAGCAGAATAAGCAGATGCAGTACCACCGATATGGCCATCGAACTGCTTCCCTGCCGGGTCTGGCGCATCAGTTAGACTCCCTCAGCGTGGCTACAAAGATCTTTTCGAAACCAGTGGCGCGGATGAGATCCATCAGATTGATCAATTCCTGCAAGGGGATATCCTGTTCCGCAGATATGCGTACTACCTGAGTGTTATCCACAAAATCGGCTTTCAATAGTACTCTGAGCTCATTCAGGTCTGTTTCCATCTCGTTGTAAAAAACTACCGCGCCTTTATAGTACTTTATGTTTATGGTATGCATGGTTTGACGTTCGGAAGTGGATGAGCCGGGTAGACGTACGGGGATGCCAGTCTGACTGGCAAAGTTGGACGCTATCAGCAAGAAAATCAAGAGGAGAAAGATCACGTCCGTCATGGATATCAGCATAGTGCTACTGATCTTTTGTTTTGATAGACGCAGTTTCATTGTACCTTGCTGTAGTTCACCAGATACTCGGTGGCGGCGTCCTGCATATCGTGGAGGATGTGTTCCAGCCTTTGCAGGATGTCATTGTAAAACACGATGGTGATGATGCCCACTATCAGTCCGCCGATCGTAGTGAGCAGAGCTACCCAGATGCCACCGGCCAGGATATTGATGTCGATCCCAGCGCTGCTCTGATGCTCGATGTTCATAAATACTTGCACCATCCCGATCACCGTGCCCAGAAAGCCGATCAGGGGCGCAATCGCGGCAAAGGTACTCAGCCAGGCCATACCGGCTTCGAGGCGGTGAAGCTCGTAATTCGCCGCAGTTTCCATGCTTTGTACCACCAGTTCTTTATCATTTGTGTGATTCTTCATTACTTTGCCCAGCATTCTGGCAATGGGGCTCCTGGCGGTGTGTTTATCCACCAGAGTCTTCAGATCGGTTGTGT
This sequence comes from Candidatus Cloacimonadota bacterium, assembly GCA_023392795.1. Lineage (GTDB taxonomy): Bacteria > Cloacimonadota > Cloacimonadia > Cloacimonadales > Cloacimonadaceae > UBA5456. The sequence continues at coordinate 21,299 of JAEWNJ010000039.1, read as the reverse complement.
GTTCCATTAAGGCATCAGTCATGGCTCGATTTGCCCTTTTTACCGTGGCTAATTGCCGGTATTTCTCAATCGTGATCCCCAAAACCGCGATCGAGATCAATAGCAGCACATACATCAGAATGCCGCCCTGGAGCATGAGGGATAGTATCGACATAGTAATCCTTAGTTACAAAAGCGCGCCCTTCCCAGAAACTAAGTCTCGCGGCTGAGAAGGGCACATATTGTGATTTTTAGTTTTATTATCCGTGCTTCTTCATGAATTCTTTCATGAATTCAGCCAGCGCATGTGCGGCCGGAAGAGGCAGTGAATTATAGGTGCTGGCACGGCATCCGCCCACATCACGATGGCCCTTGAGTCCGATCATTCCAGCTTTCTTGGCTTCGGAAATGAACAGAGCTTCCAGTTCTTCAGTGGCCATGCGGAAGGTGATGTTCATCAAAGAGCGATCTTCAGGAACCACGGTGCCTTTGTAGAAGCCGTTGGAGGCGTCGATGGCATCGTAGATGTACTTGGCTTTCACCTGGTTATTGGTGGCTACCTTGGTCAATCCGCCCATATCCTCGATCCATTTGAGTACCAGACCGATCATATAGATGGTCCAGCAGGGAGGTGTGTTGTACATGGAGCCGTTCTTGGCATGGATATTGTAATCGAGCATGGAGGGCAAACCGCTGGCTGCTGTGGCCAGGAAGTCCTTTTTCATGATAACGACTACGGCACCGGAAGGCCCGACGTTCTTTTGAGCGCCCGCGTAAATCATGGAGTATTTCTCGATCTCAATGGGCTTGCTCATAAAGTTGGAACTCATATCGGCGATCAAGGGTACACCTGCCTTTACTACGGGATCATGATGCCATTCGGTACCATAGATCGTGTTGTTTGTAGTGATATGCACATAGGCGGGATTATCAGAAAGCTCGTGAGTTTTGGGGATATAGCTGAAGCTCTTATCCTCACTTGATGCAGCCAGATGGACAGTCTTTCCGATCTTTTTGGCTTCAGCGATGGCTTTCTTGCTCCAGACACCGGTATGGATGTAGTTCGCTACTTTCCCTTCTTGGGCGAAGTTCATGGGTACCATCAGGAATTGCATACTGGCACCGCCCTGCAGGAATAGCACTTCGTACTCGTCACCAATGCCGTAAATGCGTTTTATCGCAGCGTTGGTTTCGTCGATGATGGCTTGGTATTCCTTGCTGCGATGGCTCATTTCCATCACGGAAAGTCCCATTCCTTTGTAGTTGAACAAATCCGCTTGGGCTTCGCGCAGAACTTCTTCCGGCAAAACAGCGGGTCCCGCGTTAAAATTATGTACGCGTTCCATTACTATCCTCCTGGATATATTTTTGTACTTTGGTGCAAGGATTTCCAGAGCCATTTATTCAGGCAAGCTATTTTTTCTTCTTAGGCACTTTTTAGTTGACGTAAACGCCATCTCCATCAGCTTGACACAAAGGCATAAATTGATGTTACATAATTTACTAGAAACATATAATATAATCTTGGCTTCGGCTTCCGCCAGGCGCAGGGATTTGTTTTGCATGCTCGGTATCCCAGTTTCAATCCAGGTAAGTGACGTGGAAGAACCCTTTCTGGACAAAGATCCAGCCGCCCTTGCCATGCATCACGCCGCCAATAAGGCTGCCGGGATACCACTTCCTTCCGAACGGGATCTCATTGTGGCCGCTGATACCATCGTGGTGATTGATGATCTCATGCTGGGAAAACCTGATAGTCCCGAACAGGCGACTGAGTATCTACGGCTACTAAGCGGATGCGAACACTCTGTCATCACGGGTGTCTGCGTGAGAACTAGAAACCTTTCAGTATGTGATTATGAACGTAGTCAGGTGCGCTTTGCGGCGTTATCTGACAATGAGATTCAAGAATATGTGGCAAGCGGTGAGCCAATGGACAAAGCAGGTGCTTATGGCATACAGGGCCTGGGCAGCCAGTTCATCGAAAGCATTGACGGTTGCTACTTTAACGTGATGGGCTTCCCCATCCGCAAGTTTTATACAATGATCCAAAATATGAGGAAAAACGGGCTACTATGATACTGATGGTTGGCGGACACTTTTATCAGGATAACGGTTTTGACAACGGAATCAAGGCTGTTTTGGTGGAGGATGGCAAGATAGCCGCCCTACTGGACGAAATCCCTGATGATGTTGGGCAATATGATGTAGTTGATCTCAAAGGGGCATGGGTCTATCCTGGCTTCATTGATACTCATACTCACAGTTTTGAAGGCGGGCTCTATTCTCTGGGCGTCGATCTAGGGGAGGCCAGGTCTATCGCTCAGGTACTGGAACTTATTGCCGCGGGAAAGGATAGGACTATTGGACATCTCTTCGCATGGAACTTCGATGAGATGAAGCTTGCAGAAAAGCGCTTCCCTACACGCGCAGAACTGGATAGTGTGTTACCGGATAGAAACCTGATCCTGCGCAGAATGGACGGACATTCCTGTTTGATCAATAGCTTTGCGTGCAACAGCCTTGCCAGCGCGGGGAAAAAGCCCCGTTGTACTGAAGAGATATTTAAGTCCGTCGATAACGACCAGACGGTGCATTGGTTCCATAACACCCTGGATGATGAGCACATTTTGGAGAGTTACCACGCCGCAGCCAATGCTGCATTGAAGGGTGGTTTTACCACTATTCACACTATGGTAGGCGATGCCAATGAGAGCATCGGACACTACCGCCTCCTCAAGAAACACTTAAAAGATTTCCCCATTGATTATATCCTGTATCCCCAAAGCTTTAATATCGAAGCCGCGCTGGAAGTAGGTGCGGATCGCATCGGGGGATGCATCCTGGCTGATGGTTCCATCGGCAGCTACACAGCCGCCATGTTTGAGCCCTATCAAGGCTTGCCCATCCGCGGCACACTATATCAGAGCGATCTTTTCTGGCGTTCATTCATCAGCAAAGCACACCGGTACAATATGCAGGTTGCCGTTCACTGTATCGGTGACAGAGCTATCAATCAGATCAACAATGTCTATCTGGAGCTTGCCAATACCGATTTCAAGGATCTGCGCCACCAACTCATCCACTGCGAATTGACTGAAGACGTGATGATCAACCATATCAAGGCATCATCAGCAGTACCAGTGATGCAGCCTGCCTTTGATCTATACTGGGGTGGAGATGGCGGATTCTATGCCAATGCTCTGGGTTTGGAGCGCTCCCGCGTGATGAATCGCTATCAGACCATGCTTAAAAACGGCATTCCTGTTACAGGTTCTTCAGATTGGTATGTGACTCCCCTGGATATCAATCTCTCTCTCGATGCGCTTATCAACCATCATAACCCCAATGAAGCCTTAGCAGCCCATCAGGCTGTCACAATCTACACCCGGAACGCCGCATGGTTGTCCCACGATGAGAACCGTCGCGGAGCCATTAAGACAGGTCTGGATGCTGATTTCAGCGTGTTGAACTATGATTTGTCTAAAGCGCCCCCTCTGGAAGACCGTAGAGTACTTGCCATTTACAAATGCGGAGCCAAAGTATATGAAAGCCAATAAGCTAAGCACTGAGGAAGTTCGTCAGCTCATTTTATCCGAGCTGGCTGTACATCCCGAATGCGAACCCGTGGATCTCTACAAGCTGCTCTATCAGGCGCTTTTTGGCCCCTTTCACCTCATCCGGGATCTGGGTCAGCTCAAGCTCAGCATTTCCTCAGAGCTGTGGCAGATGAGCAGTCCTTACGAGCCCCATTATCAACAAATTGGGCAGATCTACACCAGACTTAGCCTCAGTGCATTGTATGTAGATACAAATCTTTCTGACCGCGATAGCAAGATAGAGTGCCTTGCGCACTGGGTATTGGCCTCCGCTCATGCCTACGATGATATTCCTCAGGATTTCTTTAGCTGCTGGAGCCAACATCAATCCTTGCTGCAAGAGCTGATCCCCGGTGATCCTCAGATTTGGGATGAGCTAAGTTTAGCAGCTCAGAAGGGATTGATCTATTCACATTCCAAACGTTTTCACGAGCATTACGATCCTCATTACCGGCTGGTCAGGATTGACCTTACCGAGCATTTTGATCGCTTTATGGAGCTTTGTCAATGACAGATATCAGAGTTCGCTTTGCCCCCAGCCCCACTGGATATTTGCATATCGGTGGTCTGCGTACTGCTTTGTACGATTATCTATATGCCCGCCATAGTGGCGGAAAGTGCATCCTGCGCATCGAAGATACCGATCAGAACAGAGAAGTAGCAGGAGCCGCCGAGAGCCTGGTAAACACATTGCACAATCTTGGCATCGAGTTTGATGAAAGCCCCATGGTAGGCGGCAATTACGCGCCATATACTCAGTCTGAACGGCTGGCTCTGTATCATGAGCATGCCAATATGCTGCTGGAGAAAGGACACGCTTATCGCTGTTTCTGCAGCCCCGAGACCCTAAGCCAAATGCGCGATGCGCAACAAGCCAGGGGTGAATTTGTGAAGTATGACCGCCGCTGTCTGGCACTTTCGGAGGCCCAAATCGCCGAGCACTTGGCAAAAGGAACTCCCCACGTGATCAGGCTAAAGATGCCGGATAATCACCGTTTTGCCTTCGACGACGTGGTCCGCGGACATGTAGAGATGGACGCTTCCCAATCGGATGACCAAGTGTTGATCAAATCCGACGGTTTTCCCACCTATCACCTGGCAGCCACTGTGGATGATCATTACATGCGGATATCTCACGTGATCCGCGGCGAAGAATGGTTATCCTCCACCCCAAAGCATATCTGGCTCTATCAATGCTTTGGCTGGCAACCACCAAAGTGGGTGCATCTCCCCCTCATACTCAATTCCGATCGCAGCAAACTGAGCAAACGTATGAATGACGTATCAGTGGAAAGCTACCTTGAAAAGGGATACCTACCCGAGGCACTTCTGAATTTCGTCGCGCTCCTGGGCTGGCACTCTGCCGATGACAGGGAAATCTACAATCTGGAAGAACTAGCTGACGCCTTCAGTCTGGATCGCGTGAATAAAGCTGGAGCCATCTTTGATCTCTCCAAACTGGATTGGATGAATGGGCATTACCTGCGATCCCTTCCCTTGTACAGCATCGCGGAAAGAGCTCGCAAATACTTTATCAATCTATCTCTGCGCGATGAAGAGCAATATCTGGCCATCATCAAAGCGGCTCGCGAACGCTGTACCCTGCTGCCTGAACTGGCCGAATATGCTAGACCTTTCCTTTGCCCTGAAACTCCTGCAGAAGCCGTCACCCTGGACGAAGAAGCATCGGTAAAGGTACTCAGTTGGTTCTACGCCAATCTGCCATCAATCGATATCAATGACGCTGAAGCGGTGAACCTCCTCACCAAGAGCGGGATCGCAGAACTTGGAATAAAAGGGAAAGCATTCTATACCCCACTGCGATTGGCCCTGATAGGTCAGAGCCACGGCCCTGATCTGGCGACCACTTTCAGCATCCTGGGTCTGGAAGAATGCCTGATACGGCTCAAGAAGTATCTCCATCAAGAATAGTCCCGACTATCAGCGGAAGGCTTTTTTCAGACAGGCGCAGCTTATTGACTCAAGTGCAAGCGGACGGGCTTCATGAGTCCGTGTCCATTGTGAGGCAATCCTTGAAGCTGGGTCATTCGATTGTGATGATGTGTTAGTGCTCCTGCGGGCGCAAGTGGCTACACAAAGAGGATCTTTGTAGATTTCAGGTACTTATGCTCCAATACCTTACTCATCTGTTTCATGAGGTTGCGGCGGATTTCCAGGTCTTTAGGCAGGGCGGGATCCTGATGAGCATCATTAATCTTGGTGCCTACCACAAACTCAATGATGTCGCTATCAATGAGGATACGCATCAGGCGTTTAACGGCATTATCCGGCATTTCATCGATCAGGGCATCTTCCTCCAGACCTCGGAGAGCCCGGGAGAGTGTAATAGTGCCTTCGGAGACTAGGTCAAAACCTGGCATATCCGCTGTGGGAGGTATCTCTCCCCCGTTTCTGATCTCTTTGAGATTCACTTTGATCGGGAGATTCAATTCGCGCGAGATGATGGCGGCAGTGGTGCCTCCACAGATGATCTTGCGCCCGGTGAAGTCACTCGCAATCTGAGCCATCACAGGATCGTGTTCTTTTTTGTATGGAGGCCCGGTAAGCAGTAAGGTACGGCGGGGATTTCGCAGATAGAGTGCAGCGCAGGTGGTATCGTCGGCGGAGCTGTTGCCGTCATATTCCCGCGCTTTGAAAGCTACACGCTTGGATATCTCACCAGCAGAGATATGCTTGTTTGCCCTCAGCATTGAGAGCAGGTAAGCTTCAACGCCTTTTTCCTGCCAGCCCAGAGGCAGATGGGGCAAGCCCATGCCCGACTGACTGACTCCATCAGAATAATAAACTATGCGATCTTCAGGCTCGAGGACAAACTCAGAGTAGTACAGGTGGCTCTTGCGGAATGTCTTGATGGGAATTTCCTGCTTTTGCAGTTTTACTATCTCACCTCCACGCATGAGTGCATAGGGAGGATTATCGTGCTCGATGATGCGAATATGCCCATCGTATTTGGCATCAATGATGGTAAATGTACTGTAGCCTATATGACGGTAGGAACAGACGGGAAGGGTCTCCAGGATGATTTCGGCTGCTCGCTTGATATCCATATTTGATCTGACGAAACTCGCAGCCATGGTGGTGGTGAGGGTGGCCAATACACTGGCTTTGATGCCGCTACCCAAGCCATCAGCCAACACGCAGATGATGCCATCCTCCTTTTTGATGCTGTGAAAGCTATCGCCGCAGGATTGGTAACCATGTTTGCAAATCTGATAGTAATCAGCTTCCAGGAAATATTCCATCATTCCTTCTTGCCAAAGCTCTTGACGATGGAGGAAAGCAATACTTCACTATCGGCAGCATTTTCACCCAAGAGAAAGGCGATCTGCTGCACCGTGGAGAGGTTTTTGCGCATCACTTCATTAGCCTTTTCGATGATCTGTTCCTGCTGTATCACGGGTTCAGTGATATCCTGTAAGATGCCTCCCAACACATGATTCTTTTGGATGGAAAAGAGAGTGAGGCGAATGATCTTACCATTCTGGCGGATATCTTGAATCTGAACTTCTGTACCCTCTTTCAAGGCTTTTGCAAAGAGCTCATGAAAATCGATGATCCGCTCCAGATAAGCGCCTTCGAGATCGGGATCGGCCTCGGATACGATGCTGGCATCTCCGCCGATAATCTCGATAAAGCGACGGTTGGATTCGATGATCTTGAGATTCTCATCCACGATCACCACGCCTGAGGGCATAGCTTTGATCAATGCGGTAGCCTTGTTTTGCGCCAGTTTGCGCAGGTAGGACACACACATTGCTGGTTCTGCCTTTTCTTCGATAAGAGCTGCGGCAAATTCACGACAGGTATCATAACCGCATCCGCCGCAATTTAGCTCTTCCTCTTGTTTCTTCTTTCCGATTTTGAGTAACGCTGCAGCTATCTCCGCCTTGCTGTATGTGTTCTTCATTATTTCACGCGTGTGAAAGAGCTTACCGATCTGGAGTTCTTCATGCTGGCGGGACGCGGGGGCAGGAGGAGTCAGGCTTTGGATTTTGAAACGCTTATGCACCGTAGAGCCACGTTTACTGACTCCAGGGCCATTCACACAGCCACCTGTGCAGGCAAGAGTCTCAATGAAGACAGGGCGGTCGAAGCTGTTAATGTCCAGTTCGTCAAAAGCTTCTACGATTTCTGGCACACCCGAAAACGACATGAATAGCGTATTGGCTGGGGGGTTGTAGAACTTGATGCCTTTTATCATTCCCCCATCGATGGGATACAATCCGCCTTCTTCGGCAGATCCTAAACTGAAATCTGTATCGAGCTTCAATGAACTCCAGTCGATGTTGCTGATATTGAACCAGCGTCTAAGATCGGTGAAGGTGAGCGAAACATCAAAGCTATCCTCAGCTTCGTTCTTTTTTGCCACGCAGGGGCCGATGAAGACCACGCCGATTTCTTCTCCAAAAGCTGCCTTTAGCATCTTTGTGTGCGCTTGTAGTGGCGACACCACGGGTGTGATATTTGGTACCAGATGAGGGTAGTATTGTTCTACGAGATGTACTACACTGGGACAGGCAGAGGATATCAGCAGTGGATTATTGCCCTGGCTGAGAAGCCGGGCGCAGGAGGCAGAAACCTCCTGCGCGCCCAATGCTGTCTCTGATACACCGGCAAAACCAAGGCTCTGGATTGCAGCGATCAACTTCGTACTGTCCAATCCTCCAAACTCCGTCCGATAGGTAGGAGCCAGGGATACATACACTCTGCTTTTCTGCTTTAGAAGCAACATCGCTTTCCCGAGATCGTCCCGTATCTTCTTTGCGCCAACTGGACATACTTCAGTACAGCGTCCGCAGAGGATGCAGGCTTCAGGCATTACCTGAGCGCTGCCCTCGATCACTCTGATTGCTTTTACAGGGCATTCCCGTACGCATTTGTAGCAATCCTGACACTCGGTCTTTTCGGTGTATATCGGCTTATTCATATCTCTAGTAGCTCTTTGGATAAGATATCTGGCAGGGCATCACTTCTAACCTCGTGATACTCGTTGCCGTTTATGGTGATATTGGGCCCCATCGCGCAGTTTCCCATGCAGAGGGATCCTTCAATATGCACACTGTCACTGATCCCGTGATTTCTGAGGAACTCTTCGATCACGTTCAGGTTTTCACGGTTTTCGCGCGCGAAGCAAGAGCTTCCCATGCAAATCAGGATCTTTTTCACTTTACTCTTCTTTCGGCTTCTTTCGTGATTAACTGCTTGATCTGTGCTAGCTCAGCATGATGAATTACCTGGTCTCCAATGCTCACGCTAGGGCCTTTATCACACTTTTCACTGCAGAAAGTGGCGGCAATGTCAAAGTGATTGCCCCAAGCATTTTCCTCGACCATCTGCAGAGTCTTTGCCAGGATGTCCTGAGCTCCGCGCAGATAACAGGAGGTGCCTACGCAGACGCGGACTTTACAGCGATCTTCACCTTGACCAGTGGATAGGCATAGCTCGTCGTCATCAATGCGTTTACGGTGTCTGTAGGCAGTGTGTAACAGCTCGTGCGCTTTATGTGAATTGGGAGAATCCAACAGAGCTTCGTAAAGCTCATGGATGAATGGATTGTCCTGGGCACGATGCATAGGCATGGTCTTATCTGCATGATAGAGAGAGGAGGTGCGCTGAGAGCGTTGCTTCTGCGAGCTGACAATGGGTTGCCCAGCTCCACCTACGCAGCCACCAGGACACGCCATCACTTCCACGATATCATAATAGGCTTCGCCGGCCAGAATTTTATCGCAGAGATCTTGCGCGTTCTTCAATCCATGTACTACAGCCATTTTGAGGTTTCCATCGGCTAGAGTGGCTTCTCGAATTCCGGATGTTCCTCTCACTTCTTGCAATACGATATTTTCGGGCACAGGGATGTTGAACTTGTCTGCAGCATAGCGCAACACGGCTTCAGAGACACCACCACTATTGCCAAAGATCATCCCCGCTCCGGTGGCAAATCCCATGGGCAAATCCATGGATTCCGGCTCCAGTGCGTCAAAATCGATTCCAGCTTCCTTGATCATCCGGCCGATTTCCTGAGTTGTGAGCGCTATATCAACATCTGCCATGCCATCATGAGTAAACTCGGGCCGCTTGCATTCATACTTTTTAGCGGTGCAAGGCATAATCGATACTACCACGAGGTCTTTCACATCTACATTCAGAGTCTGAGGCAGTCGTTCTTTGGCAATCGCACCAAACATCTGTTGCGGAGACCGGCAACTTGAGAGGTTGTTCAGAAGTTTGGGATAGCTTTGCTCAGCGTATTTTACCCACGCAGGGCAGCAGGATGTGAAGATCGGCAGCTTTTCACCTTTGCTCTTACGGGCGATGAACTCATTAGCTTCTTCCACCACAGTCAGATCAGCAGCGAAGGCTGTGTCATAGACCTGATCAAAACCGATCATTCTGAGAGCTGCCACCATCTTTCCTGTCGTGAGGTCGGAGGCAGCTAAGCCGAACATTTCACCCAGGGCAACACGTACGGCAGGAGCGATCTGTGCCACGACAGTTTTCTGCGGATCGTGAATGGCTTCCCAAGTCTGAGGAATGTGACTCTTAACCACAATGGCCCCCGTGGGACACACAGCAGCACATTGACCGCAATTGATGCAATCAACCTGGGCAAGACTTTTCCCATAGGCTGCCGCAACGCAGACGTTTTGGCCCCTGGCTGCAAAGTCTATGGCTCCGATGCCCTGAATCTCGCTGCAAAAACGCACGCAATCACCGCAAAGCACACATTTGTTGGGGTCGCGCACGAGGCATTCGCTGCCCAGATCCTTTGGCTTCATCTCACGCGTCCTGCGGAACCGGACCTGATCAATGCTCAGTCGATTTGAGATGTCGCGCAGCTTACAATCGTTGGCACGGCTGCATTTGGGGCATTCCTGATCGTGATTGGCCAGGAGCATTTCCACAATGGTCTTGCGTAGTTTGATGATCTGGCTGGTATGAGTTTTGATCCGCATGCCTTCAAAAGGCTCTGTGGAGCAGGATGTTACCAGACCTCTGCCTTCCAGTTCCACCATGCAGAGACGGCAGGCACCGTAGATGCTGAGGTCGCTGTGATAGCAAAATGTAGGGATGTCGATGTGAGCTTTACGAGCGAGAGCAAGGATGTTGCTCTCCCCTTCCCACAGTACCGGGCGGTCGTTTATATATACATATTTATCCATTGTTCTTCCCCTTAGCTGATAGCTTTGAATTTGCAGGTGTTGATGCAGGCTCCGCATTTGATGCAGATCATCGGATCAATCTTATGGGCTTGTTTCACTTCGCCAGATATGGCTCCGACCGGACATACGCGTTTGCACAGAGTACAGCCACGGCAGAGCTCCGGATCGATAGAGATGGGTGTGAGAGCCTTACAGGTCTTTGTGGGACAATACTTTGCTTTCACGTGAGCTTCGTATTCATCACGGAAGTAACGCAGAGTTGACAGCACGGGATTGGGAGCAGATTTGCCAAGCCCGCATAAGGAGGTTAGCTTCACCGCTTCGCCAGCTTCCTGAAGCAATTCCAGGGTCTTTTCATCAGCGTCACCATTGGTGATATCTTCCAGCATCTCCAGCATCTGACGTGTTCCCTCGCGACAGGGCACACACTTCCCGCAGGATTCATGCTGAGTGAATGTCATAAAGTACCTGGCAGTTTCCACCATGCAGGTGCTGTCGTTCATCACGACCATTCCGCCGGATCCGACCATCGCGCCAATGGAACCCAAGGAATCGAAATCAAGCGGCAAATCCAGGTGTTCACGGGTCAGACAGCCACCGCTGGGTCCGCCAATCTGAACAGCCTTGAAGGCATCGTTATTGATCTTACCGTCCTTATCGATCACCCCGCCGCCGATCTCAAAAACGATCTGGCGAATTGTGGTGCCAAAGGGAACTTCGATGAGACCAGTATTGGCAACGTGACCGGTGAGCGCGAATGTCTTCGTCCCGGGGGATTTTGCAGTGCCTACTTTACGGTAGTTTTCAGCTCCCTGTTGCATCACCACTGGCACCAGAGCCAGGGTCTCCACGTTGTTAATCACGGTAGGTTTGCCAAACAGCCCTTTTTGAGCTGGGAATGGAGGCTTGGGATTTGGCATGCCGCGTTTGCCTTCAATGGACGCCAGAAGAGCTGTTTCTTCTCCACAGACGAAAGCACCAGCACCTTCCATCACATTGATGCGAAAGCTTTTACCTGTGCCAAACACGTCATCGCCCAGAATCCCATATTCCTCAGCGACGGCGATGGCTTTACGGATGCGGTTGCATGCCAGAGGATACTCCATGCGAACATACACATATCCTTCATCAGCACCAATTGCACGTGCAGCGATGAGCATACCTTCTATCACGCTGTGGGGATTGCCTTCCAGGATGCTGCGGTCCATAAAGGCACCGGGATCTCCCTCATCACCATTGCAGACCACATATTTCTTTTCATTGTTCTCTCTGCGGGCAAATTCCCACTTCATCCCGGTGGAAAATCCGCCACCACCACGTCCGCGTAGTCCGCTTTCCTGATACAGCTTGCAGAGTTCTTCTGGATTGTATTTATTGAAAGCATCGCGAGCTGAGAAGTATCCCCCGTGGGCAATGTATTCACTGATGTTCTGAGGATCCACATTACCGCAATCTTTCAGCCCGGTGCGCTGTTGCTTTGTATAGAATGGAATCTCTCCTGTACCTTTGTATGCAGTACCTGTTACAGGATCGTGATAGAGCAGACGTTCCACCACATCATCTTTCACGATGGATTTGGCAACAATCTCATCAGCGTCTTCAGGCTTTACATGGCCATACATAATGCCATTTGGTTCGATGGTTACCAATGGACCTACCTGGCAAAAACCCTGACATCCGCTTCCCACCATATAGACATCATGATGCTTGTGGCTTTCATCCCCTTTCAACGAAACAGTTACTTCCAAACCTGACAGGGCAATGGCATTTTTCAGTGCTTCAAACACCTTCAGGGAGCCGTTGGCAATGCAGCCAGTTCCTGCACATACCACTATCCGCTTTTTGCACAAAGCTCTGGCAGCGGTGTATCGATCCCGAATCTCTTCCAGTTTATACATTGTCCTTCTCCTCTGCGTCTATTTTATCCAGTAAAGCCATGGCTTGTTCCGGAGTAATCTGTCCGTGCACTTCGTCATCCACCACCAATACGGGCGCAAGACCACAGGCACCAAGGCAGGATACTGTTTCAAAGGTGTACATCATATCATCGGTGGTAATCTTTTTTGTGGTCAGGTTCAGCCGTTTGCGAATGGCATCGATCACAGCTGATGATCCGCGTACATGACAGGCTGTACCATCACACATTTTGATGATGTGTTTGCCCTTGGGTTCCAAAGAGAAATGACTGTAAAAGGTTGCCACACCATATAATCTGGCGGGCGATACGCCAAGTGAGGTGGCGATAAAAGTGAGCACTTCCTGAGGAAGATAACGGTATTCTTCCTGAACTGCTTGCAGAATGGGGATAATCTTGTTTTCGCTACGGTCATAGCGGTCAAGAATCTCCATTACCTTGTTGAAGCTGTGGGCTGCAGAGTATTGGGTACTCATTGTAACTCCTGTATGTATTTTTTCATGTATTTCAAGATTCAGTGATTTTCACATGGGTACTACAAATGTGATCAGCCGATATACTCTAGCTGTTCAGATGATGCAATCGCTCGGCTACGCGCCTCGAGAGTACTGCCAGAGATGAGCTCATATCGATGTTTTCGATGATGATCTCTTCCGGCAAGACCAGCCTGGCTGGTGTGAAATTCCAGATGGCGATGATTCCGCCCTTCACCATTTCATCTGCCACTTCCTGCGCAAACTCTGCTGGAACAGTGAGAATTCCGATATGCACATGCAAGCGGGAAAGCAGGTTACTAAACTTTGTCATTGAATGTATCATGATGCCCTGATAATAGGTGCCGGCAAGCTCCGGGTTGTTATCGAAAGCGGCGATGATACGCAGTCCCTTCTTGCTCAGTTCGGTGTAACCCATCAAGGCTTTTCCCAGATGCCCTACACCCACGAGAAAGCAGGATGATACATCATTCCAATTTAAACATTCCTCGATTGCCTGAATCAGTTCATCTATTCTGTGACCAATCTTTGGAGTCCCCACCACTCCTGTGAAAGCAAGATCTTTACGTACCTGGGTCATATGAACATCTGTGAATACGGCGATCTTAGTGGCAGATACCATCTTCAGTCCAGCTTTCTTAAAGCGATAAAGCGCTTCCAGATACATTGGCAGGCGTTTCAGGGTTAAAAGCGGTAAAGCTTCCATGGGTTCTCCTTTACGGGCATTCTCAGTTTCTGATATCGATATTTATATATCGGCATATTCTGTCAAGAGAAATCTACTCTCTTTTTATCGATATATTCTTATCTAACTGTTATAGTGTTAGATATGCATCACACAATCTGGATGATATTGATCCATGCATACTACATTATTGGATGACCAGCCATCTCAGACTCCTGCCACAGGGGATTTTGATACCGTGCGCTGGATATCGCGCTCATGCATGGATCCTTGCTCCCTTGACGGGGTTTGTCACTACCCTGTCAAACCTTTATCAAGCGCTAACAATGAAGGCTTGATTAGGGCTGGATTATCTCTTGATCATTAGCCTGAAGAGGGAGCTGATCAATGTAAAAAGCCCCGGCAAAACCGGGGCTTTCGTTATGATGGATTGGAAACACTATTCCATGAGCAGCATTTTGCGTGTGGAAGTGTAGCTTCCGGCGGTGAACCGATAGAAGTAAACACCGCTGGATAGCATGTTTCCGCGATCGTCCTTCGCGTCAAAGATAACGCTGTGACGTCCGCTCGTTCTTGCTTCATTCAGTAGTGTTCTTACTTTCTGACCTTTTAGGTTATACACTTCGATTTTAACGATGCAAGGCTCAAGGATGTCGTAACGAATGGATGTTTCGGGATTGAAGGGATTGGGCATGTTGCCCTTCAGCGCGGTAGCAGTGACCGGGCTGATGTTGTCTTCATTCGACACCGGGACCATGATGACATTGAGGGTAGTATTTTGATTTGGAGCTACCACAATGTCATTGAATGTTTGAGGTGTGAAACCGTTTGCCGACACGGTGACGTCATAGACGCCGACCGGCAGGACAAGCGAGTAGGCGCCAGCAGTATTTGTGGTCGCGGAATACTCACCAGCTGCCACCGTTGCGTTGGCAATACCTTGGTTGTTTGACCGACGTACGAATCCCACAATGGTGCCAAACTGATTCTCTTTCTGGAGAGGATTTGAGAATGCGGCACCGCTCGTTACACCGGCTGTGTAAACGGCCTTAATGCTCCAACGGTAGGTTCCGTTGGCCAGGCCATCCCAGCCGTCATCAATGAAGTTAGTAGCACTGATTTGTTCATCGTTTAGGTGAACCCAAAGCGCTTCATTGGATTCCTGACCCGCCAACAGTCGATAGACATGGTATCCGGTAAGTACGCGGTTATCTGAGCGCAACTGTCTGGTGGGAGTATCTCTGCGGATGGCGGGGGCGGAAATGGATCCGTCACGCGCGACATTTTGAGATACCTGACGGTGAGACATCGTGGATTTGTGGCGCATGATAGGGCTGGGATCTTCAAAGACGGCGGGAGTAATGGCATTACCGATGTAGATATTATCGATAAACCAGGTGTACCACAAGCCGTCATCAGAAGGCGGATCATCGGCGTTGAAGGCCAGGATGATATTCAATCCGCTGTAGTCGCTTAGATCCACAGTGATCGGAGAGGCATAGTAATTCCAGCCGCCAATCTGAGTTGTTGCATCCCACAATACTGTCCAGGTGTTACCGAGATCAGTACTAACTTTTACGTAGTAGTGATCGTTGTTTTCTGAGCCCAGGAACACGTAGCTATCGAAAGACATGTACGCATCCGGAGGGCAATTGAATCCGGGAGTCATCAACCATTCATTCTGGTGTTCATAGCTCCACCACAGACCGGTCTGATATGACCCCTGAGAGGGAGTGATGTTACTGGGAGTGTGGGTGATGGTACTCAATCTGGTGAAGGTGGGATATACTCCATTTGAACCAGCAGCGCCGTTATTCGTGATGATCTGTCCCCAATCGGTAGGCGGGAAGGTGGTGTCTTCAAATCCTTCCGTGATCTCGATGGCGTTAGGATCGGGCGGCAACCAGTTGATCTCTACGCTGGTGAAGGTATCATCTAGTTCAGCCACCACTGCATGTGGCGCGTAGGCAACCTCGTTTAGTGTTACATTTCCCATGCTGTAGTTTGTAGCGCCAACAGCGATGGTTCCTGTTACCGATGTATATCCGGGGGCCATTACTACGTACTCATAGCTCTGGTTTGCATAGACACTCGGAACTGTGAAGGCACCGGTGGCAGTACTATTGGCAGTGTAGTTCGCGTATCCTTCCAGATGGATCGAAGCACCAGCAAGTCCAGCACCAGTATCGGAAGCCAGAACGGTTCCTGTTACGTTCACCGTAGCCATCGGAGTCAAGTTCACATCCACGTTTGTGGTAATGTCTTCCTGAATCACGACGTTAGCTGTTTGATCCACATATCCATATTTCGAGAATTGTGCGGTGTATGTATTGGGCAGGATGTATTGAATCAGATATTCACCGCTGGCGTTTGTGGTGGCATGATATCCGGTATCGGTGAGAACAACCTGCACGTCTTCCAAGGGCTGATTGCCCACACCAGTAACCGTTCCGCTTAGATGACCTACCCCACCGGGAATGCCGAGGAACGTGGTCATCGGGAATTTACCGGAGAGCTGAGCAGTTGTCGGCGCAGGAGGAACTGCCGCATCGTAAACCACAGAATCACTTTGAATCTTACGAGCACGATTCGTCCCTATTGTCTGAGATCTGAACTTGTCATTGGTGTTATAATACTGCGTATCTAAGCGAAGCACAGTAAGCAACAAGTTCTGTCCGTTCAGATACATGTATGGCTCAGTGAAGGGTATTGTAATGGTATTCTCACCCGACGGGAAGTTGATGTTGCCATTATAGACCTGAGTATGCGTGGCATCAACGGGTACCCAGTTATCGCTGAGATCATTCAGAGTAGTGGTGGTGAGCCAGACCTGAATCGGCAATGCTGGAAGGTCAGTAACGAAGTTGTTGTAGAATTGGATGCCGTTCAGGAATCCCATGAAGTTACCAAGTTCTGCGGGGTAGTAGATGGTTTGGAATAGGCTATTCCTATAGTACATATCCACCGGGATCCGTTCCAACAGATCACCCACACCAACTGTGTAACCAAATTGTCCCGCGGGCATTACCAGTACATTCAGAGATGCCGAGGTGTCATTTGCGGGAACTGTATCACCAGGTAGAACCACTTTACCGGAAATAACCATGGTGCCGGCTTCTGTGGGAGTCCAAATGGCAACCACATCCAGTTCTTCCCCTGCAGCAATGGCAGGGCCGGATACTGATGCCAATTCTGTGGTACCGCTCATTATCTTCACCGTGTAGCTTCCGGCAGCTTTCGCATGTGTACCGGTATTCTTGATATGTACGGTGTAGTTAGACGGAGCACTCACAGTGGGAGTTGTATTACCTGTAATGGTCAAGGCAGAAAGGTCGTTGCGCAGGATTCTGACTACATTCGAGAATGCGGGAACACTCTGCACATCGTTAGTATATATGCCTTTTACAGCCCATTTGTAATTCCCATCAGGCTGAGACCCCCAATCTGCATCATTGTAGGTTGTATCGGTAATAGTACTGGCAGTAAGCAGCGTCCAGGTAGTTTCTTCGGTTTCACTGCCTTGCAGCAAACGCCATACTTTGTAGCCATTCAGAGTGCGGGTATCGGTGACATTGGTGGTGGCAAGGCTGGCCTGAAGCAGGTTCTGCCGCTTTGCGTTGGCAATCCTTGCTCCGCTTACCTCATCCAATCCATGGCTGCGATTGGGAATAAAGGTGGGAGTGGAAGTGCGGACAAGAGTCTGTGCGGGCCCCACATACACATCATCGATATACCATCCGGCATAGCTGACGGTTGATGTGGCATACCACTCGAAGCTTAGCTCCACGTTGCTCATTCCCTGGTATACAGAAAGATCAACGATCAGTTCCTGCCATGGCATAAACTCTGCCGAGGCCGAGCTTCCCCAAACGGTGGTTCCGTTTGCCTTGATCAAGCCGTAGTCCCAGGTATTGTAGCCGTCCATATAGTGCCAAAGTGAGATTACTGGATTGGGTATGCCGCTCAGGTCAAAGGTCTTGCGTAGGTAAGACCAACCCCCGCAATTAGTATAACCGCTGAGAGCTTTGGTTGCCCACAATCCCGTTCCGGAATGCGCTGCGGTGGGAGGAACGTCGGCATAAGTATCGATATCAGTATATCCGGTTGTAGTATAGGCATTGGTCCACTCCCAGTCACCGAGCGGATTCGTCCAACTGGAAGTGGGCTCCCAACCGCCGTTATCAAATTCAAAGTCATCCACACCGCCACCACCTGTCGAACCCGGAGGACGCCAGGAAAGAGTAACCTGCGTTTGAGCGGTATTCTCAGTGGCAAGTACTGCCCGGGGCGGATTGGTTGCCTCAATCATGGTAAGGGTTCCCATATCCAGGTTACCCGCAGCTACCACGGCTTCACCGGTAAGGTTCTGGTAGCCGACAAAGGAAAGAGTGTAAATGTAGGTATTGCCGGAAAGAACGCCGGGGATGGTGAAATCACCTGTGGCATTGGTTGTGCCTTCATAATCAAGGGGGCCATCCAGGTGCACTTCCACGCCCGCCAAACCAACTGTCGGCAAGTCGCTTCCAACCACATGTCCGCTAACGCTCACAGTGGTGGAGGCAGCCATGCTGATGTTCAGGATTGTTTCCTGATCTTCCACGATTGTGAAAGGCAGGGTCACATCTTCATATCCAACCTTATGGGCAGTGAGGTTGTACGCACCTTCCTGCAGATAGGGGAAGCTGTACTGACCGCTGGCAGAGGTTGTGGTACCGAAAGTTGTATCCACAATCTGGATTTCCACTGCTTCCAGGGGATTGCCACTGGAGGTTACTGTGCCGGATAGCGATCCCAAACCATCCGTAATGAATCCGAAGGATGTCTTCGCAAAGGTACCGGACAAGGTGCCGGCAGCAGAGGGATTCATCGGATCGTATTCTGTGGAATCGCTTTGGAGCTTGCGGGCACGGTTTGTACCTACGGTTTGGGCCAGGAAGTCATCATTAGTGTTGTAATACTGGGTATCCATGGGGCGATTGGCGTAAAGCACAAGATTACCGCTAAAGTAGTTGAACGGTGTTTGCAGCGGGATAACGATGCTATTCTGACCATTGGGCAGATCGATGGTGCCGTCATAGACCAGAGTCAATTGAGTAGGCAAGATCCAACCGTCAGCAAGGTTGTCCAGATTAGTGCTACCCAACCAGATTTTTACAGGTGTATCTTCCAGGTTGCTCACGAAGTTGTTATAGAAGGTTAGGGTGTTGATCTGGCCATATATACCAAGCTCTGATTGCAGATAGATGGATTCATGGATGCTGTTTCTATAAAAGAATTCCCAAGGCACACCTTGATTTTGATCGCCTGCGCCTACAGTGATCATCAGGACGTCGTCAGGCATTACCATGATATTCAGGGCAGGACTGAGGTCATTGACTGGGTTTACATCTCCAGCAAGGACTACTTTGGCATGTAAAGCCATGGGGCCTATTGTTGTAGGAGTAATCGTCAAACTGGTGCTATAGGTGGTATCCGGTGCTACGGCAGCTCCGGGAGTGCTTGCCAGTACTGCACCAGTGTCATCGACAATCTGAATCTGGTAGTTACTCTGAGTAGCTGTACCATTGTTATACACCGTCACTTCATAGTTCGAACCAATACTCACACTTGGTGTTTGATTGCCTGTGATGGATAAAGCCGCAAGATCGTTCGGCGAGATCAATTCCAGCGTTACGTCGTCTATATACATTGTCTTCGAGGTCGATCCCAGTCCGTGACGTGCGACGATGTACTGCCCAGCAGGAGTATGATTGGTAAGATTAACCACATACTCATTCCAGTTGGCAAGCACAGTCAGTTCTTCTGCAAGGACAAAAGTAGCAGGATCAGCCGGATTGCTCATGGTTCCGATATGCAGGAGGTATCCCGTAGCTCCGCCCTTTGCCATGATTTTCACACGTAGATTGTTCATAGCTATGGTGTTGGCTATCGGTGGAGAGATCAAGTACAACTGGGCGTTTAGATCAGTGGAGTTTGCCATTTGCACACAATTTGGTGCGCTGTAAGGCGAGCTTGTGCTGGTGCGCAGATAGGCAGATGTACTTGTGGAACTGTATATGGTGCTCCAGCCCAACGGGAAGTTTGGAACTGTCACCCCATCCCAGTTTTCCGTGGCCGGAAGCGTGGTGATGGTAGCGTCAAAGCCTTCTCCATTCAATTGCACTGTATGCGTCTGACGGGCAAGGTCATCGACGATAGTAACGATCGCGCTGTGTTCTCCAGCAGCGGTAGGTGCATAAGTTACCACAAACGGCGCTGTCTGCCCGGTCACTAATGACTGTGGAAGGGTTGGCATTGTAGACAAGGTAAAGAAGGGGCTGCCACTGATGCTGATACTACTCACAGTCAGGGTACCACCGCCTGCATTGGCGATGTTGAAGTTCTGAGAGGGGCTTTCTCCCAAGATCACAAGGCCAAAATCCTTCTCTGGGGGATTCACCACAAAGATTGGATTGGGGCTGAGTGGTGTCATCATAAATGTAGTCTTGGGGAATGTTCCTGAGAGCGTTCCGGCAGCAGAAGGTGCCATGGGATCATAAGTCGTGCTGTCGCTGGTGAGTTTACGAGCACGGTTATTACCAATGGTCTGAGCCTCAAAATTGTCTGAACTGCTGTAATAATTCGCGTCGTAGGGACGATTGGCATACAATACGAGGTTCCCGCCAGCATAGTTATATGGTGTCTGCAGAGGGATGGTAATCGTATTGGTCCCGCTGGGGAAGTTCATCGTGCCGTCATAGACCAGGGTTAAGGTGGTGGGATCTACCCATCCGGCACTCAGATCTTCATCAGTAGTGGTTCCCAGCCACAGTTTGATGGGAGTTGCCACCAGATCAGTAACAAAGTTGTTATAGAAGTTGATCGCAGTGATATTGCCAAACATCCCCATTTCTGTGGAGTAATACAGGGTCTGGAACAGGGAGTTTCTGTAATAGAACTCGTAAGGCACACCTTCAGCCAGGTTCCCTTCACCAATGGTTACACTAAAGACTCCTTCAGGTTGAACCGAGATATCTAGCTGAGGGCTTTCGTCGTTTGGTGCATTTACATCTCCGGCCAGGATCACCTTGCCGTAAATACTCATGGCTCCCTGAGCAGTCGGAGTCCAGGGTATCTGCACGCCGATGGTCTCCCCTGCTGTGATGGCAGGTCCTGCCACTGAAGCCAGTTCGGCACCGGTGGCGTTCATCAGTTTGACCGTGTAAGTATTTTGCGCGGCAGTACCATTGTTGAACACATTCAATGTGTAGATCGACGGAGCGCCCACGCTGGGAGTAGTATTACCGGTCAAGCTCAGTGCTGCCAAATCATTTGGCGCGATTTCTTCGAAAGTAATATCATCGATGTAGATGGTACGGCTGGTGCCGCCAAGTCCATGACGGAAGGCGATGAATCTGCCGGTACCGGCGTAGGAACTCAAGGGGATGGCATGTTCCGTGTAAG
>JAEWNJ010000132.1 GCA_023392795.1 Candidatus Cloacimonadota bacterium | reverse complement strand
AAACATGATGTACCCTTATGCATCTTTATTGGTACTAATAATATACGGTACTACATCATGTCAAGTTATTTCTTGTCATATAAATAAATATGTTTTATGTCAATACTGGGTTTTTACCACAGAGTCGCAGTGTACAATGAAGAATGAACGGAGTGAACGAAACCCATAACGCATAACGCATAACCCATAACATAATGATACAATGCAACTAAGGCTCACACCCCCGCGCAACCTGAAAACCTGAAAACTTGAAAACTCGAAAACCTGAAAACACCAAAGGCTGATCGAGATGGATATGCAGCTATCTATAGAAACGCTTCGCCAAACTTTAACCACTTGGTTTGAAAGTGAGCCAAACAAAAGACCGCAATGGTATGAGGGAAGTGAGCTTACGATGCACAAAGCCATACACCGGGGTGGTCATATTCTGCATGGTCTACGATGACGGTATCGGGCTGCCCTGATGAGCAAATCTCAGCAGATGATTTCGGCATAAGTTTAGCGCATTGCTAAAGCATTGATATATATACTAGATACAAACGTAATATTCTTCCAGAAAGTTCTTGACAGATACTGTATATCATTTTATATGGCAACAAGATAACAAGATATTGAGTCTGCCCTGAGAATGACCAAGGTCAGGGCCCTACTGATACCTGTGTTAAATATATAGGAGACAATAGATTATGCCAGAAAACACCTATAGCGCGAGTAGCATTAAAGTCCTTAAGGGACTGGAAGCCGTACGCAAACGCCCTGCCATGTATATTGGCGGGACCAGTGAACGCGGACTGCATCACCTTGTGTATGAAGTAGTTGACAACTCCATCGACGAAGCTCTGGCCGGATTCTGCGATCTGATTAAAGTGACGATCACTCACGATGGAAACATCGAAGTGGACGATAACGGACGCGGAATTCCCGTGGATATTCAGAAAGATATGGGCGTGCCTGCGGTGCAGGTGGTGCTCACTGTGTTGCACGCGGGCGGAAAATTCGACCAAAACTCATACAAAGTTTCGGGCGGTCTGCACGGTGTGGGCGTTTCAGTGGTAAACGCTCTCTCTGAGTGGTTGGAAGTAAAAGTACATACCAACGGTAAAGAATACTTTATGCGGCTGGAGCGGGGCATCCCGGTAACCGAACTAAAAGTGTTGGGCTCCAGCAACCGCAAGGGCACCATCATTACTTTCCGGCCCGACGCCACGATCTTTGAGACTACCGAATTCAGTTTTGACTATCTGACCACCAGGCTGCGTGAGCTGGCCTTTTTGAACCGTGGTGTGCGCATCATCCTGAAGGATGAACGTAGCGACCGCATGCATGATTTTAAGTATGACGGCGGGATCAACAGCTTTGTGGAGTACCTGAATCAGAACAAAAAGCCGATCTTCCCGAAACCGATTCACATCGAATCTGCCAAGGAAGGCATGGAATTTGAAGTATCCCTGCAGTATAACGACGGCTATCAGGAAAACATCTTCAGCTTTGCCAACAACATCAATACCATCGAGGGCGGAACGCACCTTTCAGGGTTCAAACGGGGTCTTACTTCTGCGGTTAATGCCTATATCAAAAACGCCGATCTTTTGAAGAATGAAAAGGTGGGCCCATCCGGTGAAGACATCCGTGAAGGACTTACAGCCGTTATTTCGGTGAAGATCACCAATCCTCAGTTTGAGGGACAGACCAAGACCAAGCTGCAAAACTCTGAAGTGGAAGGTGTGGTCGGTTCTGCGGTCTATGAAAAGTTGATGGTCTATTTTGAAGAGCACCCCGCTGAAGCCAAGAACATCTCCATGAAGAGTGTGATGGCTGCCCGAAGCAGGGAAGCTGCCCGTAAAGCGCGGGAATTGACGAGGCGAAAATCTGTATTGGAAAGCGGTTCTCTGCCCGGGAAACTGGCGGATTGCACCAATAACGATCCGGCAAACACAGAACTATTTCTGGTGGAAGGAGATTCCGCGGGCGGATCTGCCAAACAGGGCAGGGATCGCAGTTTCCAAGCTATCCTGGCTCTATGGGGCAAAATGCTGAATACAGAAAAAGCCAGAGTGGACAAGGTTTTGAACAACGACAAGATTCAACCCATTATCCTGGCATTGGGTGCCGGAATCGGGCAGGAGTTTGACGTTAACCGGTTGCGTTATCACAAGATTATCATCATGGCGGACGCAGACGTGGACGGAGCGCACATCAGCACCCTGCTCATGACCTTCTTCTACCGCTATATGCGTCCCCTGATCGAGCACGGCTATCTTTACATCGCGATGCCGCCGCTCTTTTTGGTCCGCAAGGGCAAACAGAAGCGTTATGTGTTCTCAGAATCCGAACGTGACGCTGCTGTGCAGGAACTGGGCGAAAAAGGCGTATTTATCCAGCGCTACAAAGGCTTGGGTGAGATGAACGCGGAGCAGCTTTGGGAAACGACTATGGATCCCTCGACCCGCAGCATGATCGCCGTGCGCATGGATGACGCAATCGAGGCTGACAGGCTTTTCACCATCCTGATGGGTGATGAAGTGGAGCCCCGCCGCGAGTTCATCCAGGCTAACGCCCGTTACGTAAAAAATCTTGATATATAATGGAGCTTATAGATGTCTGATAATAATAGAATAATCCCGACCCAGATCGAAGAACACCTCAAACAGGCCTATCTTGATTATTCCATGAGCGTGATCGTGGCGCGTGCCTTGCCGGATATTCGCGACGGGCTCAAACCTTCACAACGCCGCATACTCTTTGCCATGCATGAGCTGAATCTCAGTCCCGGCGGACATTTCCGTAAATGCGCCAAGATTGCCGGTGACACTTCGGGAAACTATCACCCTCACGGAGAGCAGGTGGTGTATCCCACTCTGGTGCGCATGGCTCAACCCTGGATCATGCGTTATCAATTGATCGATGGACAGGGAAACTTCGGTTCCATCGACGGTGACCCGCCTGCGGCTATGCGTTACACTGAAGCGCGCATGCAGAAAGTAACCATGGAAATGCTGGGCGAGATCGAAAAAGATACGGTGGATTTCAAGAGTAACTACGATGAAACCCGCAAAGAACCGGAAGTCTTTCCTTCTCGCACCCCCAATCTCCTGGTCAACGGATCATCGGGTATCGCCGTAGGTATGGCAACCAATATGCCGCCGCACAACATCGCTGAGGTCTGTGATGCTGTGATCGCGCTGGTGGATAATCCGGATTTGGAACCGCTGGATCTGCTGCAATACATCAAGGGGCCTGATTTCCCCACCGGTGGATTCATCCTGGGCACCGATGGCATCAGAGACTATTTTGAAACCGGACGCGGACGCGTGCTACTGCGGGGAGAGATGGAAATCGAAACCTTGCAAAACGACAGCGAACGCATCATCATCCGCTCTATCCCTTACCAAACGACTACCTCGCTGTTGATCGAACGCATGGTGGAACTGGTGAAGGAAAAGCGCATAGAAGGGATCAGCGACATCCGGGACGAATCAGGACGCGACGGTATGCGCATTGTGATTCAGGTAAAGCGCAACCACGATGCCAATGTGGTGCAAAACCTGCTGTATAAATACACTCAGATGCAGAGCACCTTTGGCGTGATCAACCTCTGTCTGCGTGATGGGGTGCCGGTGGTGCTGAACATGAAAGAGCTGGTAAGCAATTTCATCGAAACCCGCCATGATATCATTCTGCGCCGCACCCAGTTCGAGCTTCGCAATGCCGAAGCCCGTCTCCACATATTGGAAGGTTACCGCATCGCTCTGGATCATCTGGACGAAGTGATCGCCACCATTCGCGCGTCAGCTACACCTCCAGAAGCCAGCACCGCTTTGCAAGAGAAGTTTGGTCTTTCTGAGATCCAGGCTAAAGCCATTCTGGATATGCGGTTACAGCGGCTCACCGGATTGGAAAGAGACAAGATCGAACAGGAATACCGTGAGATTTTGGAACTGATCAAAGAACTGCGCGCCTTGGTGGAAAGCCGTGAACTGCGCCTGGAAAAGATCAAGGAAGAAACTCTGGAGATCAAGGACAAGTTTGGTGATCCCAGACGTACGGCAATCATGGAAGGTCGCGGTGGCAGCTTCAATATGGAAGATCTGATCGCCGATGAGATGATGGTGATTTCCATTACTCACGATGGCTACGTGAAACGCCTCCCCGTGGATACATACAGAGTTCAGGGACGCGGCGGCAAGGGACTTAGCGCATCCAACCTCAAGGAACAGGACTTTATCCAGTACCTCTTTGTGGCCAATGCGCACGACTATATCCTGCTCTTTACCGATCACGGTATGTGTCACTGGCTCAAAGTGTATGAAATACCTGAAGCCAGCCGCACTGCCCGGGGTAAGGCAATCGTGAACCTGGTGAAGTTCTCCGATGGCGAAAAGATCAAAGCTTTCGTCACGCTCAGAGAGTTCAGCCCCAATCAGAGTATCGTGATGTGCACCCGTAACGGTCTGATCAAAAAGACTCCGCTTACTGCTTATTCGCACCCGCGCAGCAATGGCATCCGCGCCATCAAACTGCTGGATGGCGATGAATTGATCGATGCCAGAATCTCCTCCCCCGGAGACCACATCTTGCTGGCCACCCGTTGGGGTTACAACAACCGTTTCGATGAAAGCGAAGCCAGGGCTATGGGACGCAACACCAAGGGTGTGCGTGGGATCAGATTGCGCGATGAGGACTATGTGATCTCCATGGCCATTATCAGTGCTGAATACATCAGAGAAAATGACGAGGAAGCCGGTGACCTGCCTAACCTTCTGGCCATCAGTGAAAACGGCTATGGCAAACGCAGCCCCATCTCAGCTTATCCCGTTAATGTCCATCGTGGCGGCAAGGGTGTGATCACCATGAATACATCTGCCCGCAATGGAAAAATGGCAGCCCTGATGCTGGTGACCGATGAGGACGACCTGATGATCATCACCAAGGAAGGCATGATCATCCGCCAGGCTGTGAAAGATGTGAAGATCACTCAGGGTAGAAATACTCAGGGTGTTCGTTTGATTAACCTCAACAAGGGAGATCAGGTGTGCGATATCACCTGCGTACCGCCGGAAAATGAAGATGAAGACAATCTGGATAAAAAGGTGGAAGAGCTAAAGAAAGTGCCGCCCCGCAGCCAGATACCCGTGAATGAAGAGATCGACGACGAATTCACTGATGAAGACGATGAACTTGAGATCGAAACCGCTGATGACGCGGACGACGATACTGACGAGTAGTATACTCATTATCCTGCTCTTGCTGGCCGGATGCGCTGTAAAGCGCTTCCAGCCGGCAGCGGGAGATTACCTGGTAGAAGACAGATTTGCCATTGTGAGGACGGATAGCCTGATTGTTGCCATCCGTCCTATGTCTTACCGCAGCCCCAATAACAGCTTGAATACAGACTATTTCTCGCTGTTCCTCAGGATTCAGAACACGTCAGATAAGAACATAGAAGTCCCTCAAAACAGCATGCAAATCCTGATCAATGGTAAGCAGTACAGCTATCTGCCGTTAAATTATCTGATGCTCTCCCAGCCTTATGACTCATACCCCTTTTGGCCTGATCCCCTAAATCCATTATCGGAACAGGAAAAAAGCTGGATGCAAAGGGAAGAAGACCGTTATGCCCTGGTAGCCGATGCCTTCAGTTTTGGTGAACTCCTCGCCGGAGCCCGGAAAGAGGGATATCTATTTTACGATGATGATGTATCATTTGCCGATAGCCTGAGCGTGAACGTATTTGGGCAACGGGTAAACTTCGTAAGGCGTTAGGGTTTATCTTTAGATAATCAGGAACGAAAATCTACGATGCGATCCTGATCCAGGATGATGCTGATCCCTGTAAAGTAGTAGTAATTGCTATTTTGATCACGGAGCTTGAGGTCATAGTGACCAGGCTCCACACTGAGGCTTTGCACTGTGCCGCTCTCCATATCCTGATCGAGGATGTCCTCACCCCAGTATCCACTTCCGGCAGAGCTGAGATAAGCGGCTATTATACTACGATTGGTGAGATTACGTATCTTCAATGCACCGCAGTTGGGTTCCAAACTAACACTTTGTCCAGCCCCCTGGCTGAGATCGACGTAGATGGTTCCCGGCAGGATATGATATCCCCTGTAATTGAGTGCAATGGTATAGGGTCCTGAAACGCTGATGCTACGTGTTTGCTTTGCCGGAATGTGGCGCTCTGCTCCACTGCCTACGCGTACCCAGGCATCAGCCATGCTATTGTTTTTTACCTCAAGTTCAGACTCTGTAAAACAGGCGCTGATGAAAAGCATCACCAGCGCCATAATGATTGTCAGAATCCTGTACATGGGATCTGTTCCCGAGGTCAATCCTCTCCGGCTGCCCTGGCACGGCTGCGGATGGGTTTCGTAAAGGTGAAAATGGGTTCTTCGCTCTCATCCACCGCGCCTTTGGTGATCTTGCAGCTCTGCAGATTTCCCTGATCCGGGATATCATACATGATCTTGATCATAAAGCGTTCCATGATGGAGCGGAGGCCACGTGCGCCGGTCTTCTGGTTGATTGCTACCCGGGCGATTTCTTTCAGGGCTTCGGTATCGAAGCTCAGGTCCACACCGTCCATTTCAAAGAGCTTTTGATACTGCTTGCAGATGGCGTTCTTGGGTTCGGTGAGGATGTCGATCAGGGCTTCCTCGCTGAGTTCATGTAGGGTGCAGATAACGGGCATTCTACCTATGAGTTCCGGGATCAGACCGTATTTCAAAAGGTCGTGTGGGGTGGTGCTATCGAAGATATTGGTATCCTCAAGCTTGGTACCCAGTTCCACGTCGAAGCCGATGGCTTTCTTATCTGTACGTTCCTTGATGATCTTTTCCAGACCAAAGAAGGCTCCACCAGCGATGAAGAGGATATTCTTGGTGTCCACTTCGATGAAATCCTGCTGCGGATGCTTGCGTCCGCCTTTGGGGGGGACATTCACTTTGGTGCCTTCCAAAATCTTGAGCAGGGCTTGCTGTACACCTTCGCCGGAAACGTCACGGGTGATGGATGGTGTCTCGCTTTTGCGGGAGATCTTGTCGATTTCATCGATGTACACGATACCCCGTTCTGCTTTGGCCACATCATAATTGGCGTTTTGAAGCAGGCGAACGAGGATGTTTTCCACGTCTTCACCCACGTAACCAGCCTCGGTCAGTGTGGTGGCGTCGCTGATCGCGAAGGGTACCTGCAAAAAGCGAGCAAGAGTCTGGGCGATCAGGGTCTTACCGCTTCCGGTGGGACCGATCATCATGATGTTGCTCTTTTCCAGATCCACTTCGTCATCGTGCTTCTGCTTAAAGATTCGCTTATAATGGTTGTAAACCGCTACGGCGATGATTTCCTTGGCACGATTCTGGCCGATCACGTACTGATCCAGGTAGCTCTTTATCTTGCTGGGCGTGGGTGCATCAAAGGCTTCCACATCCGGTTCCGGTGTATTTGTCTGCACAATGTTGTGACACATTTCGATGCAGTCGTTACAGATATTGCCGGCGATGCCACGGATCAGGTTTGTAACTTCGTCTTCGTCCCGGCCACAGAATGAGCAGCTTAAGTGTTTGCGTTCCAAATCATTTCTCCTGGTTCTGGTCCCGCTTGGCGATCACTTCATCGATCAGCCCGTATTCTTTGGCTTCGAGGGCACTGAGGAAATAATCACGATCCGTATCCACGCTGATCTGATCGATGCTTTTACCGGTGTGATGGTGCAGGATCTCGTTCATTCTGCCGCGCAGGTAAAGGATTTCCTTCGCTTGGATTTCCACGTCCGCGGCACGCCCCTGAGCTCCGCCCCAGGGCTGGTGAATCATGATGCGGCTATTGGGCAGTGCAGTACGCTTACCTTTGGCTCCGGCAGCCAGGAGCACGGCACCCATGGAGGCAGCCAAACCGATGCAGATGGTGGAAACCGAAGGTTTGATGTATTGCATGGTGTCATATATGGCGAGTCCGCTGCTGATACTTCCGCCGGGGCTATTGATATACATATGGATGTCGCGGGTGGGATCTTCCCCTTCCAGATGAAGAAGCTGTGCCACGACAGTATTAGCCAGAATGTCGTCGATGGGTCCGCCCACAAAGATGATGCGGTCTTTTAAAAG
>JAEWNJ010000004.1 GCA_023392795.1 Candidatus Cloacimonadota bacterium | reverse complement strand
CTTACACGGAACATGCCATCCCCTTGAGTTCCTACGCCGGTACCGGCAGATTCATCGCCTTCCGTCATGGACTTGGCGGCACCAGCCGTACCATCTACATCGATGATATTACTTTCGAAGAAATCGCTGCCAATGATCTGGCCGCCATTTCCCTGGAAGGGAATACAACTCCCAGCGTGGGTGGCGCGGCGAACTATACGGTGAACGTACTAAATAACGGCACTGCCACTCAGACTAACTATCAGGTGAAGCTGTTCTCCACGGATGGATTGGAACTGGCATCAGTAGCCGGAGCTTCGGTATCTGCCGGTGAGACCATCGGTGTACAGATTCCCTTCACCCCCTCCACTGAAGGCCCCATGGGCATCTACGGCAAGGTGATCCTTGCAGGTGATGTGAACGCTACCAACGACCAGACTCCCGTGATGAACCTCACCGTTCAGCCCGCAGGCATCATGAGTGTGACCATCGGCGAAGGGAACCTGGCTGAAGGCGTGCCCTATGAGTTCTATTTCAGAAACTCCCTGTTCCAAACCCTGTATTATCAGAACGAGATCGGGATGTTTGGCAATATCACGAGTTTGACTTTCTACAATAACTTCGTGACCGATCTTGTGGCTACCCCCATCAAACTGTGGCTGGGTACCACTGATCTGGAAGATCTCAGCGCCGGTTGGGTGGATCCCAGCACCTTGACCCTGGTCTATGACGGCACGATGAACTTCCCCAGCGGGACCAATACGATTACCATCCCTCTGCAGACACCGTATAACTATGCTGGCGGGAACCTGGTATTGTATGCCAATCGTCCCTACGACGCGAATTATTACAGCAGCAGCGACAATTTCGCCGCCCAGACCGTGGGAACCAACCGTGCCCGTAAACTCACCAGCGACAGCACGACATATGATCCCATGGCTCCTTCTGCGGCTGGAACACTGTCGGGCACTTTCCCCAAGACCACCATTATGATGACTCCGCTCAGCCCTGATCCTCTGTTTGCGGTCAGTCCTTCCGAAAAGGATTTTGGTGATGTGATCCTGGGCTATACTCCCAGTCAGGAATTCAGAGTGCTCAATGTCGGCGGCGGTACGCTCGCTGTGAATAGCATCAGCATCAGCGGCAGCCCCTTCTTCACCCTGGGGACATTGCCAACCCTGCCTGCTCAGCTTGGAACCGGCCAAACCGTCAGCTTTAATGTGACCTATGCGCCCACCACAGCCGGTGTACATACTGCCACAGTTACCATCACCGATGACCGCAGGCTTACCCACACTGTAGAGCTCAGCGGAACCGGTGTGGATACCACCATCTACGAGCTTAGCTATAGCCAGAACTTCGATGATGTTTCCATCCCTGCACTGCCTTTGGGCTGGAACGGCATCTACCAGGCCACAGTAACGACTGGCTATGTGAGAACCGTTACCACTACACCCCAAAGTTCACCCAATTGTGTGGCGATTTACAATCCCACCGATATCAATACCATTGCCATGCTGGTGGCGCCTCCTCTGGCAAACAGCATTGCCGTGAACAATGTGCGCGTGAAGCTGTGGGGCAAAGGAAACAACTATTCCGTGAAAGTGGGCGTGATGAGCAATCCTGCTGATCCTGCCACCTTCACTGAGATCCAAACCCTTACCTTCACCTCTGCCTGGGCTCAGTATCAGGTTCCGCTCTCTACCTACACAGGTCAGGGCAGAAACATTGCCATCAAACACGCCAATAACAGCTCTGGGCAAACCATCTATCTCGACACCATCGAATTTGAGATGATGGGCGCCAACGACCTGGCAGCTACGGCTATCAGCGGAAACAGCACACCCAGCGTGGGCTCTGCCGCCAGCTATACCGTGAGTGTGTACAACAACGGCACCGCGGAACAGAGTACTTATAGCGTGAAGCTTTTCGACGGCAGCAATGTGGAACTTGCCACAGTCGCCGGAACAGTTCTGGCTCCCGGAGCCACTGCAGACATCACACTTAGCTGGACCCCCACCGTGGAAGGTCCCGCCAGTGTATATGGTAAAGTGTTCCTGGCTGGCGACATCAACCCGGCTAATGATACCACTGCTCCCATGACGGTAAGCGTACAGCCTGCCGGCGTGTTTAGTGTCACTATCGGCGCTGGTGATTTGAATGAAGGCGTGCCTTGGGAGTTTTACTACAAAAACTCTTTGTTCCAATGCCTGTATTATCCCAATGAAATGGGCATGGTCGGCAATATCACTGCCATCAGTTTCTACAACAACTTCAGCACCAACATCACCAGTACACCTGTGAAGCTGTGGATGGGTATCACCGCTGCGGCTGATCTTTCTGCCGGATGGGTGGATCCCACATCTCTGACCTTGGTGTATGATGGAACTCTAAACTTCCCGAGCGGTGCAAATACCATCACAGTCCCGCTTCAGACTCCTTTCGCTTATCCCGGCGGTAACCTGGTGCTGTATGCCAATCGTCCCATGGACACCCAGTTTTACAGCTCGAGCGATGACTTCCTGGCCCAGACGATCGGAACCAACCGTGCCCGCAAGCTAGTGAGTGACGGCACCACCTACGATCCCATGGCTCCCTCGGCCGCTGGCACACTTGTAGGCACATTCCCCAAGACTACCTTTATCATGACGCCTATGACCGGTGATCCTGTATTTATGGTCAGCCCGGCAGCTCATAACTTTGGCGATGTCAATCTTGGCGGCCATCGCAACCAGAATTTCACCATCACCAATGCTGGCGGCGGTACCCTGGGTATTACCAGTATCGCCATCTCGGGTAGCGCTACCATGACTCTTAGCAGTCTGCCTACCCTGCCCGCTTCTCTGGCTACAGGCGAAACTGCCATCTTCACCGTCACTTACACTCCTAATGGACTGAGCACCGACAACGCGACCGTTACCATTACCGATGATCAGGCCAGAACATATACCGTCGGCAGCAAAAGCTTAGGGCTCAGCAATGCCAACCGCAACGACCGTGAAGCCCACACTGTGGCACTTACCGGCACAGGCGTGAACGATATCACTATCGGTGACGGTACCGGCACAGCTCGGATGCCCCTGGATTTCTTCTACCACAATTCACTGTATGAAAACATCTATACTGCAGATGAATTGGGCAACTTCACGGGTATGATCACTGGAATCAAGCTCTACAACCAATTCACTTCGAATCTCACTGCGATGCCGGTAAAGATCTGGTTGGGCAGCACTCTGCAGGACAATCTCACTGCCGATTGGATCCCTGCCTCTCAGCTAACCTCGGTCTTTGACGGTGTAGTGGATTTCCCCTCCGGTGAAAACATCATTACGATCACTTTCCCGGAGCCATACATGCATCTTGATGGCGGTAACCTCGTGATGATGGTAAACCGCCCCATGGACACCGAGTATTATAGTTCCACGGATTACTTCAAAACGCAGACCGGAACCACCGGACGCGCGCGTAACATGTATAGCGACAGCACCACTTACGATCCGATGGCTCCCACTGGTGGTTCGACCACAGGCATATTCCCCAAGACTTCGTTTGTCGTGATCCCCGGGGGCGTCGGCGATATCAGCGGAACTGTTACCGGAGCCGGAGACATTCCTTTGGCCGATGTACAGGTCAATGTGAATGGCCGTCCCTACTCCGCAGTAACGGACGCATCCGGTCAATTCTTCATTCCCAACGTCTTACCCGGAAACTACGCGGTCAGCTTCAGCTACCACGGCTATGTGGATCAGACCATCAATATCGTGCTGGAAGAAGATGAAACCGAGATCATGAACGTGAATATGAGCCTGATGGCTCAGGTAAGCGTAACCGGAACAATCCTGGCCAGTGATACCGGAGCCGGAATCGCAGGAGCTAACATCGTTCTTACCGGATACGAAAACTACAGCGGGACCTCTGTTGCCAATGGCACCTTCACCATTCCCGCCGTATTTGCCAACCACAGCTATCAATACACCATCGCTGCCGCGGGCTACACTTCACAGACCGGTACAATCGAGGTCGGCGCTGTGAACTACGCCATGGGCAACATCACCATGAGTGAGATTGCTTACGCGCCAAACTCTGTAAATGCCGAATTGAACGGTAGCTTCGACGCGGTAAACATCAGCTGGAATGCTCCGGATCCCAATGCCATTGAGATTACTGAAGGATTCGAAGGCACCACCTTCCCGCCCAGTAACTGGACTCAAGCCATCACCAATAGCGGCCCCGCCAATACAGTTGGCGTTCTGCCCACCTGGTGCAGCTTTGGAACCATAAACATCTCCGGCACCGGAAACGTCAGCCCTACCGAGGGCACCAAACAAGCCGGTCTCTGGTGGGATTATACACATCAGGATGAATGGTTGATCACCCCCGCCTTCGGTTGCCCGCCCGATGCTCATCTGAGCTTCGATACTTACGCGCAATTGGGCTCGGAGAATGACGATCACTACTACGTAAAAATCTCCACCGATGGTGGAAGCAACTGGACCGTCATTTGGGATGCCACCGCTCAAACCCCCGGTACAAACCATTACGACAATCCCATCACCCTTGATCTTAGCAGCTTTGCTGGGAATCAGGTGCAGCTTGCCTTCCACGGTGAGGATCCGCCTTCAGACGACGGACTCTGGTACACCTGGTTTATCGACAACGTCTACATCGGCAACTTCATGGATAACATCCGCTTTGCCGAAGGCGACATGTTTGTAAAGAGTGTCCGCACTCAGACCGGCGACATCTCCATCACTCCCGACCGCCTGACTCGGGGCAATGACCATCGTTCGATGAGCAATCAGAGCCTCGCCACCAGTACCCGCAGCACCAGCAACAGAAGCACAAACCGCGCTCTGGTGGGTTACAAAGTATGGCGTCTGGCTGCCGGACAGGAAGCCAACGAAGCCAGCTGGGTTTTACTCACTGATGACGTCATCAGCACTCTGAACACGGTGGACGACGATTGGGCCACTCTGGTGAACGGAACATACAAATGGGCTGTAAAAGCTGTCTATAGCTCCGATGTTCTCTCTGTGGCTGCCCTTTCCAATCCTCTGGTCAAAGAAGTGCTAAACGGCACCATCGTCGGCTTCGTGAGACGCCAGAATCAACAGGGTATTGCCGGCGCTACGGTCACCGTGCCCGGAGGTTACTCTGCCACCACAAATACCGCCGGAGCCTACAGCCTGGTTGTGCCAGTGGGTGTATATAGCGTAACCGCCACTGCGAATGGCTTCACTCCTTTCACATACGATAATATCCCTGTGAACCCAAGCCAGAATACCACGGTGAACTTCGTGATGACCCCCGTTTCAAACGAGGATGAAGTGATTCCTGTAACCGCAACAATGCTAAAGGGCAATTACCCCAACCCCTTCAACCCTGAAACCACCATCAGTTACGACATCAAGGATCCCGCCAGTGTACGCCTGAACGTGTATAACCTGAAAGGACAGCTGGTACGCAGTCTGGTAAATGAAGACCAGAATGCCGGCCGCTATCGCGTCGTATTCGATGGCCGTGACGAGAAAGGTAATCCGCTGGCCAGCGGCATCTATCTCTATCGCTTCACAGCCGGCGATTACAGCCACACGCGCAAGATGATGCTGATGGAATAGAATCAAGATATCGCATCAAACGGCAGATTCTGCCGCATAAATCAAACCCCGGATCTTTGGTCCGGGGTTTTTTATATACTCCAGTATATAGCAATAGACATTTTTACCGTTTCACAATAATAATAATTCTTGACCTGAATTGAGTGATTAGAAAGTATGCGCCTATTACTCATCCCGGTGAAGTTGCCCATTTCATCAGCATTATCGATGTTCTCATACAGTGAGTTCTTTTCAGAAGAATCCAGGTTTTATGAGGCGCGACGTGTTCTGCGGCAATAGTCATTATGGGGTGGATAAAACCACGCCGGTCCAACTATCATAGGATATTTAGTGCATCAAAACTTAAAGGAGCCACACCATGAAAACCATTAGTTCAAAGCAGTTTCATGCCCTGTTCGCACTGCATGCCATTATTGCCCTTATCATTCCATTCCTCACAGTGGTACTTGGTCCCGATGTTCCCATTTACTGGTGGGGTTCAGTCTTAATCTTCATCATCGTCATACCCTGGGAGGGATACATTTTTATGGTACCCAATCCCAAAAGTAACCTTAGCAAGGTGTGTCTGAACTCCATGTACTTCCAGATCACTTTGGAATTACTGTTATGGGCTCTGATCACCTATAGTGTTTGGGCAACACAGTTGTTTTACTTCAAATATATGTACTGGTGTACTGTATTTGTGGCATCCTTGACCACGTACAAGCATAGAACGCTACTTACGAAGTATATAGAGCAGTTTAAGCTATCAGACGAGTAATGACCGCGTACCAACACAGTTTGATGCTATAGTTCATTACTTGTATATCCCTTGAAAGAGAGCATGGTGGATCAGCTATATGCCGACACTGGGCTCTCTTTTTGTAATCATCACAATTGTAGAACTCCCGAATAAACAGGCAGCCCTCCTGATCCCATTATTGATCAACCAAGGGCCTTTATAGGCTAGAGCCCCCAGATTTTCTCAGCGTAATTACGGATGGTGACGTCGGAGGAGAAAATCCCCATTCCGGCGATATTGGCAGCGCTCATTTGGTTCCAGAGCAGCGTGTCCTTGTAGATATTCTGGACGTCCTTCATCACCCGGATATAATCCGGCAAATCCGCGTTCAAAAAGTATTGATCGCCCTGCAAGAGGATCAGATCCGCAAGTTCCTGGAAACTACCCGCCGGTGAGCCGGCAAGCTCCGGTCCACAGAGGAAATCCAGAACGCGGCGGATATGGCTATCCTTTTTGTAGCAGGCATAGGGATTATATCCACTTTGGCGCAGCGCATCCACTTCCTCCGCCTTCATCCCGAAGAGGAAGAAGTTTTCTGCGCCCACCGCGTCCCTGATCTCGATGTTGGCTCCATCCAGAGTGCCTACCGTGAGCGCGCCATTGAGGCTGAACTTCATGTTTCCGGTACCGCTGGCCTCTGTTCCCGCCAGGGAGATTTGCTGGGATACTTCCGCTGCGGGCATGATCTGCTCCGCCAGGCTGACCCGGTAGTTTGGCAAAAATACTACCTGCAGGGTGTTGGCAAGCTTTTTGTCCTTCTTTACATAATCTCCCAGCGCGCAGATGAGGCTGATGATTTTCTTGGCGACGGCATAGCCAGGGGCCGCTTTTCCGGAGAAGAAGAAGCAATGCGGATACACGGCTCTGCCATCGCGAATCTCGTGGATCAGATGGATGATGTGGAGTGCGTTCAGCAGTTGCCGCTTGTATTCGTGCATGCGTTTGGCCTGAAAGTCAAAGATGGCATCGGTATTGAGGGTCAGATCCATGGTTTTGTGGCAGTAGGCGGCGAAGTCTCGCTTATTCTTTGCTTTCACTTCCGCCAGGTCTTCCAAAAAGCACTTCTCCCGTTGCATCTGCTTCAGCTTTGCCAATTTGCGCAGGTCTTTGCGCCAGGCTTTACCGATGGCGCTGTCGATCAGAGCAGAAAGAGCGGGATTGCACAGCATCAGCCAGCGCCGGGGCGTGATGCCATTGGTGATGGCGACGAACTTATCCGGCTCCAATTCGTGGAAGTCGCGGAATACCTTGTCTTTCAGGATCTGCGTATGCAGCACCGACACCCCGTTTACCTTCGAAGATCCCACGATCGCCAGATGAGCCATGCGTACGGATTTCACCGGTTCTTCTTCGATCAGGGATAAGCCGCGCAGACGCTGCGGATCGAGCTTCAGCGAAGAAAGGAAGCGGTGATTGATCTCGTAGATAATCTCCAGATGCCGGGGCAGCACCTTGTGCATCATGTCCACCGGCCATTTCTCGAGGGCTTCGGGCAAGATGGTGTGATTGGTATAGTTACAAGTCCTGGTGGTGATCTCCCAGGCTTTTGCCCAGGGCAGATGATAGAGGTCCACAAGTACGCGCATCAATTCGGCCACAGCGATCGCGGGGTGGGTATCATTCATCTGAATGGCGGCCTTCTCGGGCAAGAGGGAGAAATCATCGTGCTTTTTGAGGAAGCGGCGGATGATGTCGCTGATGGTGGCGCAGACGAAGAAGTACTCCTGTTTCAGGCGCAATTCCTTGCCACGCATGTTGTTGTCATTTGGATACAGCACCTTTGAGATCAATTCGGATTGGTTTTTGTCACTGACGGCCTCGATGTATTCGCCTTCATTGAAATAGCTGAGGTTAAAATCACGGGTCGATTTGGCGCTAAATAGCCGCAAGGTATTCACATAGTCGTTTTTGTAGCCTGGCACGAGATAATCGTATGCCATGGCCATCACTGAATCCTCCGGCAGCCATTTGCGCTGTTTGCCATCTACCGCAATCACCTTGCCGCCAAAATGGACGGGATAGAGCCTGGTGGGATGCGCCACTTCCCACACCGAGCCATAGCGCAGCCAGTTGTCCGGGGTTTCGATCTGTTGCTGATCCTTGATGTGTTGGAAGAAAATCCCGTATTCATAGCGGATGCCATAGCCATATACGGGAATCTGCAGGGTGGACATGGAATCCAGAAAACACGCTGCCAATCTGCCCAAACCGCCATTGCCCAGTCCAGCGTCCCATTCCAGATCTTCCAGCAGGCTGAGGTCATAGCCCAGATCGCGAATGGCTTTCTGCGCCTTACCCTGCAGATCGAGATTGAGGATGGCATTACTGAGGCTGCGCCCGATCAGATATTCCAATGAGAGATAATACACTCGTTTGCGGTTCAGGGCGTACTCCGCGGGTTGGGTTCTGAGCCAGTTATCCACCAGCAAATCTTTGATGGCGGATGAAAAGCTGATGTATGAATCGAGTGCGGAAGCGGTGAAACGATCCTTGCCCTGGTCATACTTTAAGTGATGGATAAAACGTTTGACGATCTCCTGACTGCTCTTTTCCAGACTGGTGGAATCCAGAAGCTCTGCCATTGCTTTTTTCATAATCACCTCCTGAAAGGGATATTAACAGTCTAACGCAAAGCCCTAAGTTTTCAAGGACAAATGAGTGACTAAAAGCGATATGCCTGTGGATATCTTTCCGCAATCCGGATGAGGGAACGCAGATGGGCAGGATTGAACGTGGTTGTGTGCCGTCCATAAAGGGCTAAGGCTGGTTGACAAAGTCCATGCTATGTGATGCGGGTTTAGGCGGCACCCCGGGCTATGGGATGCCGCTATTCCCCTTGTAGTAAGTATTTAGCCCCCAATCCTCGCATGGCAACGTCGTGTCCTTAGCATCTTCCTATCCTCAGGATCATGCGCATGTAGTTAGCCTCTCGAACACCGGTCATGCAAACCTATGACCGGTGTTCGACCGGCGTATGGGAGGCGTATCAACTACAAGAAGGCAAGACCGCGTCTGTTGAGGATTTGCACTGCGGTGAACAGGATTCGACGCCTCTCCCCACCCCAAACCCTCGCTGCGCTCTGCTTTGGGGGCCCCGGTCGTGTCGATCGAGGCCGGAGGCCGAGACAGAAAGCGACTCCGTCGCTTATGCAGACGAGGACGTCTGCAATCCTGGGGCGTAGCACACCCCAATTGTACATTGTACATCGTGACTCTGTGGCAAAAACCCAGTATTGACATAAAACA
The DNA here is from genome assembly GCA_023392795.1 of Candidatus Cloacimonadota bacterium. Lineage (GTDB taxonomy): Bacteria > Cloacimonadota > Cloacimonadia > Cloacimonadales > Cloacimonadaceae > UBA5456. Next base: position 90 of record JAEWNJ010000004.1, on the reverse strand, counting down.
TATTTATTTATATGACAAGAAATAACTTGACATGATGTGGTACCGTATATTATTGGTACCAATAAAGATGCATAAGGGTACGTCATGTTT
>JAEWNJ010000003.1 GCA_023392795.1 Candidatus Cloacimonadota bacterium | reverse complement strand
CCTTATTAATCATCCCCAACCGGTTCTATGCTCTTCCTATCTTGAGCTTCATACGCATTCGGTGAGCCCCCCATACACCGGTCATACGATTGTACGACCGGTGTATGACCGGTGTATGGGAGGCGTATCAACTACAAGAAGGGAAGATATGGCAACCGGGGTGCTGGTGAAAAGGAGCTGAGGTTGATCGTGATAGCTCCCAAACTCCAGTCGGAGCTTTACGAAAGCTCCGCTACGTAGTGTAGCATTCCGATGCTACGAATGTCCAAAACCAGTCGGAGCTTTAGGAAAGCTCTGCTTCGTAGTGTAGCATTCCGATGCTACAAATGTCCGAACTCCAGGCATAGGATAGTTCTCTGTTTGCCTGCTTTAGCCACTTGGTTTGAAAGTGTGCCGTTTTTAGTCACTTCCTGCTTCCATTCCCAATTTTCTGATTGACAGATTCGCATTGGCTATATATGCTGCCTAAAAAATAGTGGGAGTATTGCATGGAAAACAAGAATCTGGAAGAACTCAATTTTGAGACCTCGCTGAAAGGCCTGGAAGAGATAGTGGACCGGCTTTCCGGAAGTTCCAACGATCTTGAGGAAATGCTGCGCCTATATGCCGAAGGGGTGAAGTACCTCAAGCACTGCCAGGCAAAGCTGGGTGAGGCCGAAGCGAGGATCAAGATTCTCAGCGAAGAGCTGACCACTAAAGCAGAGGAGGACTAACGATGGATCCGTTTGTAATGCTAAAAAAGGACATGAAAGAAAAGCAGGAGCAAGTAAACATCATACTTGACCGCTATCTTCCCCGCAAAGACGAGTACCCCAAAGAGATCCACAAAGCCCTGCGTTACAGCACCTTCGCCGGAGGAAAACGCCTGCGCCCTTATCTCACCATGCTGGCTTATCAGCTTTACAAAGACAATTTGGATGCCATCACTCCCGTCGCTGCGGCTATCGAAATGATACATACTTATACCCTGATCCACGACGATCTGCCAGATATTGACGACGATGAATACCGCCGGGGCAAGAAATCCTGCCATGCCGTGTTTGGCGATGGCGTAGCCCTTCTGGCCGCCGATTCCCTGCTGCTAAACGCCTTTGAAGCCATCACCTATGCCGAAATAGACGACAACCTCAAGGTGCAGTTTGTGCGCGAACTGGCGCAGGAAGCCGGAATCAAGGGCCTCATCGCGGGTCAGATGGTGGATATTGAATCCGAAGGCAAAAAGGTGGATAAAAAGACTCTGAACTACATCCATAACAATAAAACAGCCCGCCTGATCAATATCAGTCTGCGTCTGGGCGCGATGGGGGCAAATGCTCCCGCCAAAGAACTCGCCATCATCGAAGAATACGGCAACAAGATCGGCCTGGTGTTTCAGATTATGGACGATCTGCTGGATATTGAGGGCAGCACCGCCAAAATGGGTAAGACTCTGGGCAAGGACGAAGCTCAGGGCAAAGCCACCTTCCCTGCCGTATATGGCATCGAAGAAAGCCGCACCATGGCCAAAGATCTTACCGATCAGGCCAAACAGGCCATTGCCACTCTGGGAGACCGCAGTCTGAAGCTGAGAATCCTGGCGGATCACCTATTGGCTCGCAAATCATGACCCTGCGCTATACCCGGCTCCATCCCAAGGCAATAGAGCCTCAAAGGATGAGCGCGCATGCCTCCGGCTACGATCTCTTCGCCTGTCTGGATCAGCCGCTCAGTCTGGCTCCAATGAAGAGAATAGCAGTTCCCACCGGCATCGCCATCGCTCTTCCCGAAGGTTTTGAAGCGCAGATCCGACCCCGCAGCGGCCTGGCGCTGAAGCTGGGACTCGGGATCCTGAACAGCCCCGGAACCATCGATGCCGATTATCGGGGGGAGATCAAAGTGATTCTGATCAATCTCAGCCCCGAAGCTCTTAACATCGAACCCGGTAGCCGTATTGCCCAAATGGTGTTATCCCGCGTGGAAATCCTCCCTTTTGAGGAATGCGACAGCCTGGATGAAACAGGACGCAATACCGGCGGCTTCGGCCATACCGGAATGTGAGGACAAATGCAAGATATTACAAACGAAATAAAGCGCCTGGCCAAAGCTAAGAATGCCCTGATTCTGGCGCACAACTATCAGGCCGTGGAGATTCAGGACCTGGCGGATTACCGCGGTGATTCGTTGCAGCTATCAATTCTCTCTGCCGAAGTAAAGAGCCCCCTGATCGTATTTTGTGGCGTTAGATTTATGGCAGAAACCGCCGCCATCCTGAACCCCGGATCCAAAGTGATCCTGCCCGTGAAGGACGCCGGATGTCCGATGGCCGATATGATCAGCGGAGAGCAACTAAGGCAGTTCAAAGCCGCGCATCCCGGTTCCGTGGTCGTCTGCTATGTAAACTCCACCGTGGAAGTAAAAGCCGAGAGCGACATCTGTTGCACTTCTTCAAACGCGCTCAAAGTGGTGTCATCCCTCCCCCCGGATCAGACCATCCTGTTTGTTCCGGACCGCAATCTGGGCTCTTGGGTGGCAAAGGTCTCCGGCCGCAAGATCATCACCTGGAACGGCTATTGCCCCACTCATCAATGGGGATTCAGCCTGCAGGACGTGCAAAAGATGCGCGGGGAATATCCTGATTATGAGCTACTGGTGCATCCTGAAAGCGATCCCGTCATCGTGGAACAAGCCGATCATGTGATGTCAACTGGCGGAATGGTGAAGTATCTCGAGGAGCACGACCGCGTGATCATCGCCACAGAAAACGGCCTCACCGACTATCTGAAACACCTGCATCCCGATAAAAAGATCCTCAGCCTTTCCCCCAAAGCCATCTGTCAAAACATGAAGAAAACCCGGGTGGAAGATGTGCTACATGCCCTGCAAAGTGAAGAACATCAGATCCAGGTGGATCCCGCCGTCGCACAGAAAGCAAAGCTTAGCATCGACCGCATGCTGGCCATCAAGTAAGGATGGCGTGTTGCAGGGATCAATCAGGGAACTGCAGCTTCCCTTTCCGGGCAAAGTGATCCGCCAGGACACTCTGGCACAAGGTGTTTCCCTGGCCAGCGCCCTGCTATATGAAGCAGCGATCCAGCATCTTGCAGACCTCCCCTCCAGCGTGGCGGATTTTGGCTGCGGCTGCGGCATCGTAAGCATTATGTGCGCGCTGGCACGTCCCCGCTGGCAGATTCAAGGCATCGACATTCAGGAAAATCTCATCGAACTGGCAAGGTCAAACGCAGCGGCCTGCAAACTGGATATCCGTTTTTTGCATCAGGACATCCGGAAGCATGAGAATGCGTACGATCTGATCCTGGCAAATCCGCCATGGCAAAAGAAGGGTGGCGGATTGCTGTCGCCGCATCAAAGCAAAAACCTCAGCCGGGTGGAGATCAGCTGCAATATGCAGGATCTGCTGACCAGCTTTGAACGCTGTTTGAAGCCCGGGGGCTGCGCCATCGTGATCTATCCCGAAAGCCGCTTAGCAGACCTGATCAATGCACTTGCAAACACTTCTCTTGACATCGTAAGCCATCACCCGCATTTTGGCAAAAAAACGTATTTCACCGCAAAGCTGAAGATAGGAAACCGATAATGAACTCTCGTTTTTACCTGATAATAGCCCTCTTGATAATACTTTACGGAGCCTGGGCCTACCTGGCTCACAGTCATGGCAGCAGCACTGGGGACCGGTATGAAGCCCTCGCCAAGTTACCGGTCTATGCCTATGTGGCGGATACCACCAAGGTGGCAAGCATCGTATCCGGTCTGGAAAACATCTCTGGTATCGCTACCTATACTCACGAAACCGGATATCAGGCCGCGCGCGAATTGATCAAAGCCTATGGCCTCCCTTTAACTGAAGATACCATCGCGGAGTACAGCTTTCCCGATCTGATCACGGTCAATTTCCTGCCCGCAAGAAGCATCATCAGCGCCAAAGCCAGCACTCTGGATCTGCTGCGTACGCATCTGGAAGAAAGCGATCTGGATAGTCAGAGTACGGCCTTTGGGGAAATCCTGCAGGAACTCAATCTGCTGCAGCGACGTAGCGTAGTTTTTACCATCTACGCCGGCATCATGATGCTGATAATCTTTATTTTCAGCCGTCTCAGCTATGAATTGCACATCTATCTGAAAAGTAAACGCCACCTGGTAAGCGTGGTGGATGTGATGCGCCACAACAAGTTAAACGCATCGCACACCTGGATGATGCTGATCGTGCCTGTGGCTCTGGTGGTTGCCATTTATTTCGCCGGAGCATATCTGAAGTACTGGCCAAATCTGATCCCGTGGTGGGTTTTTGCCTCCATGGCGCTTTCTTCCCTCATCGCTACGTTCGTAATTGCGATGATGCTGAGGGTATATGAGCACGACCGGATCTTGGCGCAAGCACCTCCCATCATCAATAAAGCCGATGGAGCACATGATGTATAGACACATACCAAATGCGCTCACCATCCTGCGATTTCTGCTGGTACCGGTCTTTTTGTATGCCCTGTTTATCCATAGGGAAAGCTACTGCATGCCCCTGAGCCTCTTCATCTTCATCGTGGCCTCACTGACCGACTACGTGGATGGCTACCTGGCTCGCAAATGGGAAGTGATCAGCGACTTCGGCAAGATCATGGATCCCTTGGCAGATAAGCTTTTGGTGCTCTCAGCCCTGGTCGGACTCACCTACCTGGCACCCTTTCATCTGCACCCCCTGATCCTGATTATCATCTTCGTCCGCGAGACCGGCATCACCATTCTGCGGGAAGTTTTCCACAGAAAAGGCATTGTGGTGGCCGCGGATAAACTGGGTAAGTTGAAGACCGTGATGCAGATGTTCGGCATCATATTTGCCCTGACCATGATGGCCTATGTACCTGCGGTAAGTTCCGGCGTCATCACCGGAGTGAGGATCTGGTTCTGGCTGGTGGTGGGCATCACCCTGTTCAGTGGATTAAACTATCTCAAAGCGCTTTTGCCAAAGGAGGCTTAAGATGCGTTGGATTATCCTGCTTTCTGTCCTGTTTATGCTCTTTGGCTGCTCGGGCAAACAAGAATCTGTGCGATATACAGAGTACGATTCTTTGATCGACAACGGCAAGCCCCTGGCCTTGGGAGACTTGCGTGACGTTTATGTGTTTTGCGATGGTGCCAATTGGAGCAAGCTGCAAGGCATCGTGCGGGGCAGCATCGAACGCGAATTGATGCTGGTTTACCCGGAAAAATACTTTAACCTGATTCCCACCAGTATCGCTGATTATGATAAGTACGCTGGCTACCGCAATCTGCTGCTGATCGGTGACCTTCAAAGCGTGGACAGGGTCTCCACCCACATGAAGCAAAGCCTGGCCCAGGATTTCATCTCCCGCGTCAGCCAAAGCGGAGGGGATCTCTTTATCGCCAAGAACTTCGCTTCCCGCGATCAATTGATCATGTATCTGATGGCTGATAATCCCGAAAACCTGAAGACCATCTCTGCCCTGCAGAGTGAGAATCTCTTCCGGCTCCTGCTCAAGCGCTACCGGGATCGTCTGGGCTACGAATGCTACCAGCAGAAGATCATCCCCCTCTCATTTTTCGATGCCTATCCTTTTAGCATCAAGATTCCGAATAACTACACGCTCTATTCGAACGATCGCAAGGGCAAGTTCATCTCCTTCATCTATCGCGCCCGCATGCAAAACCGGGAAATCCCCGATAAATACGTGAACATCTATTATGAGGACATGCCGGATGAAGCATCGCTTACTCACGCCTGGATCATACAGAAACGCCGCATGATCGGGGAGAAGTACTTCGAAGGCGATGTCTTCGATGAGAATACCATCCGCCAGGACGGGGTTGGCTTTGCCGGATTCAATGCCCTGCGTCTCACCGGGGCCTGGACCAATCCCAAGCACATGATTGGCGGCGCTTTCCAATCTTTTGCCTTTTGGCATCAGGGCAAGGCCTACATCGTGGATAACAGCGTCTATTTCCCTGCCGGGGATAAGCTTCCGATCTTGCAGGAACTCTTTGTGATCTCCCAAAGCATCAGCCTCAAATAAAGGATGTCTATATTGCGTCACCTCTTTGTGTATATCACCCTCGTCTTCCTGCTGGGAGCTTGCGCCACAGTACCAAAAAGCGACAGAAGCGAAGCTGCCGATACTCCCGATTTTTCGCGTCCCAACCTATATTCCACGTATTACTTCCTTTCCGGTAGTTACGCCTCTTTTCAGGATCCCATGGCCGCGAAAGATCAGTATCAAAAAGCTCTTTCTCACGATCCGGCCAGTCCACAGATAAAAAGAGCCCTGCTTCGCAGCCAGATGGATTTGTTTGGCATGGGAAACATCCCCGGCGAAGAAATGAAGCAGATCCTTGATCAGGCGCGGCTTGAGCAGCAATTTGAGTTTACTGATGTGTACAACGCCATGCGTATCTACGAGGTTTTGAACGACCGCGATGGAGTGGATTGGGCGCTGAATGAGATCAGCACCAAGCACGATACGGATACTGCTGAGTTTGTACTTTACTCCCATCAATACAGCAGCACCGGCAGGGCGGACACCGGTCGGATAAAACGAATCCTCGCCGCAAGTTCGGATAAAGACTTTATTGCCTGGGCACTGGCGGCAATTCATCAGGAAAAAGACCCTCGGATCAGTCTGGATCTGCTCTCGCGGCATCCAAATTATCGGGAATCCCTCCAGCTGTGGTTAGACATCATGGTTCGCCAAAAGAGATTCCCTGAAATCGCCAAGAGCTTTGCCGCCATGGAATACCCTGCCCAAGCCCGGGACATGATGATCGTCATGGATACCATGCGCCAACAGCAACGAGCGGACGTAATCCTGCCGCACGCGAAGAATATCCTGGACACCCGGGATAAATCCCTGATCGCCATGCTGGGTGAATTGGCATATTATGCCAACGATCCAAAGGTCATATCTGCCATCAGCAGCTTCCTCCTGAACGAGAAACAGGAACTTGAGATGGATCCGCCGATCGCTGGAGTTCTGATTTCCTACGCGTTGCTGCATGAAGATGCCAACTTGCCTGTGGATGCCCTGTCTGAACGCGTTACGGGGTTGGAAGATGCTCTCAATATTGGTGGCAGATACCTGTATAGCAAAGTGGCTTTGGAAGGGATGGATTCTGAGGCTGCCAATAAAGAGCTAAATCAGCGCATCGTCTCGATCATCAAGCATCCGCAATTGAGAGAACTGCTGCACACGAGTGATGATGTAAACTTGAAGGTTGATTCTATCGCCGCATTTTTGGTCTATCTGGCAGAAAATAACCTCTGCAGCGAAGAGGATTATGCTAGCCTGATGGATCATGCGATCAAAGAATACTCCAAGGATGAGACCATCCGCATCTTGCGCATGGCAGCGCAGAACTTTCCCACCAATCCTCTCATCCTGAACAACCTTGGCTACTACCTTTTGGACGATCCTCTAAGTTGGGACGAAGCCGAAGGATACATCAGCAAAGCGCTGGAATATGAGCCCGATAGTGAATCCTTTCTGGATTCCATGGCGTGGTTGCAATACCTAAAGGGAAACATCGCTACAGCGGCATCCTACATCCCCAAAATCAGCGCAAGCCTGCCCATGAAAGATATGCATCCAGAATTACTGTATCATATCGGGATGATCCGCCTGGCTCAAGGCAATAAATCCGAAGCCCAATCCTGCCTGGAATTGATCAGTGATCCCACGGATGAGTTTTGGAAGCTGCTGGATGCTGCATTGAATCAGAAGTAAGAATACCAGGCAATTTCCACGATAATCGGTATTGCCTAGCTGGCTCTTCGCCCAGGCAATGGCGTTATCCACGTAAGTCCGGGGGATATCTTGCATTGATAATGCTCCTTTGTGTGGCTGTGGCAGGTACAAACTGATGGGCTTATAACAGGAAGAAGCTATTACCGCTTTCCTTGCCGATCAGTCCTTTCAGTTCCAGATTGGTAAGATGGGTGGACAGCCGGCCGATGGGGAATGCACTCTGAATCAGCAGTTCATCGAAGCTGAGGGCTCTTTGTGCCTCTTTGAGAAGGCTGACCAGGGTTTCTTCATCCGGACACAGCTCCGGGAATATGTCCAGTTGCTTCTCGCTCTCCGGCTTCATATTCAGCAGCATGTAGAGGTCCTCCGCGTCGGAGATCAACGCAGCGCCGTGCTTGATCAGATGATTCGGACCTCCCGCATTGATATTATTGATATTCCCCGGCAGAGCGCAGACATCCCGGTTTTGTTCGATGGCGTCTTTCGCGGTCAGAAGTGCGCCGCTGGTGATGGGACCTTCCACCACAAAGACAGCATCGGACAGAGCGCTGATGATGCGGTTACGGGCTGGGAAATTCCATCTTTCGGGTTTGGAACCCGGTTCGTATTCGCTTACCAGAGCCCCTTGATCGACAATGCGCCTCGCCAATTCCAGATTCTGAGGAGGGTAAACGTTTTCCACCCCACAGGCCAGAACTGCCACAGTGAGGGAAGAGCTTTCCAGCGCCACGTGATGAGCGAAGGTGTCGATGCCCATGGCAAGGCCGCTGACAACGGTTAGACCGTCCTTGCATAGCGGAGTGAGCACTCTGCGGCACATCTCCCGGCCATAGGAAGTCGCTTTACGCGTTCCCACCACCGCCAAACATTTGCGCCTCAAGGCACTTTCCAGATCACCGCGAACATACAGCAGCATGGGTGGGGCGAAGATTTCTCTCAGCTTGTCCGGATAATCCTGATCTGGGTATGCCAGGCAGCGGATCTGATAATGCCGCATATTTTGCAGAATCTGCTCCACGTTTTGGGGCAGGATAAAGTCCTTCAGGTGTCTGGCGGCGTCTGCTTTGAGGATGCCCTGCTGATAGATGGGATGATCGGGTTTACCCACAAACAGAGTGGGATCTGGATAGATATCCAGGAGGTTTAGGCAAGCCCTCAGGGGCAATTGCGGTGCCGTTTTCAGGCACAACCACGCCAGATAGGTCTCTTCGCTCACCGATCCATCCGCTTCAGTCGTTTCTGCTGGTTTGAATCATGCGATACAGGGTATATTTCAGATGCTCCAGCCCGATGTTACCCACGGAGGAAACTACTTCCGGCTCCTGTCCCGTGGCATCTTTGAAGCTTTGCTTCACCTCGGCCAGTCTCTCTTCGCGCTCATCCTCCGGGATGGTATCGACCTTACTGAGTACGATATGGAAGGGTTTCTTGTCCATAAAGCTATCGTAGAGATACAATTCCGCCCGCAGAGTGCGATAGGCTTCCAGGGGATCTGCCATCGCTACATCGATGAGATAAAGCAGGATGCTGGTGCGCTGGATATGGCGCAAGAACTGATGTCCCAGACCCTTACCGATGTGCGCGCCTTCTATGATGCCAGGAATATCGGCCATCACGAAGCTCTGATATTCAGACACACTTACCACCCCCAACATCGGTTCCAGGGTGGTGAATTCATAATCGGCAATCTTGGGTCGGGCAGCGGAAAGCACTGATAACAGGGTCGATTTCCCGGCATTGGGAAAGCCGACCAAACCCACATCCGCCATCAGTTTGAGCACAAACTCCAGTTCCATTTCATGAGTGTGTTTACCCGGTGTAGCGTGACGCGGCGCTTGATTGGTGGGGGTGGCAAAATTGCTGTTGCCCTTTCCGCCATGCCCACCTTTGGCCAGCACGATCTCTTCTCCGGCGATGGTAATATCCGCCAGCTTTACCTTGCGCTCCTCTTCGATCACAAATACTTCTGTACCCAGCGGCAATCTCAGGATCAGCGGAGCCCCGGAATGTCCGGTTTTACGTCCGCCAGCACCCGGAACACCGTTTGCGGCCTTGAAGAACTTGCTGAAACGATAGTCCAAAAGCGTGTTCAGATTGGTGTCGCCAATCGCGATCACGTCTCCGCCCCGACCTCCGTCGCCGCCATCAGGACCGCCCTTGGGAACAAACTTCTCGCGGCGAAAGCTTACTGCTCCATCGCCGCCATTACCTGCTTTGATTCTTACTCTTGCATAATCTATAAACAAATGATACCTCTTACTTGGTTATAATGAAGCGCTTTACGCCGCTGCGGCCATTTTGGCTGATCTTCAGGAAATATATCCCACTACCCAGAGCAGGATATTGCCCTCTGTCCCACGTGTAAACGCTGTTTTCAGAATTGGGGTTCATACCTTTTAGAGAAAGCACTTTCTGCCCTCTCAGATTGTAAATATCCATCTGCAATGGAGCTTTCTCGACCCCCGAAAGCCGGATCTCCACCACTTGCTGATTGGCGGCTATGGGATTGGGCAGACGGCAGGAAAGGGCAGCAGCGGGAATCTGAACTGCATCGGTATTGGCCACGGGGAAATCCAGAGTAACATAATCCATCATGTTGTCGGATACGGTATAAGCTACTCCCGGGCCACTGGTGTATTCCACGTAGGTGATGCTGCCATCGGCATTGTAGGTGGGGGTCATATCTGTGTAAATAACGCCGCCCGAGCCATCATCAGCGCTCATCACAGCGCTCAAAGGGCAATCCTGATCTGCATCCGTGTAATAGAGATGGACTTCATCGGTTACTGGATTGTAATAATCTATCTTCAGCGCGGGAAGAGTGTTTTCGGCCACTTCATAGATCAAGTCTCTAAATTCCACCAATCCGATCTGACCGTAATCCCCGGGAGTCAGACTGGGCGTCATTGTGCTCAGATCGATGCTCACCTGCAGGCTCAGATCGGCGATTAGCAGCGCGTTGGCGCTATTTGGCCAGGTACCAAAATCGGGATCGGAGCTTAGATCCGCCCAGTTGCAGCTAAGCTGTAGCTTGCCGCCGGTTACCTGGGATTGCACATCGCCAAGCCTTTCAAAGCTGGGAGTGCTGCCGTCGCTGATGCCGATCTTATACAGACCCGAAGATAAAACCCCGGGAATGCTGAAACTATAGACCATGGCAAAGATCAGGGAGTCGCTCAGCGCATCGGGATTGATCAGAGTGCCCAGGTAAATATTGTAGCTGGTAAGGCCCTGCATGGTGGGGAATGCCCCGCTGACGTTGCCAATCGTGCGATAGATCTTGTCCTGAGTGCAGGCAATGTAAGAATCGGTGAGATCCAGATTTGGCGCATAGACCAACAGCGAATCCCCTTCGGGATCATTGCCGATCAATGCTTGCCCGCTCAGGGGCACGGGGAAGACGTTGTTATCCAGATACGCTGGATGCAGCATGGCCAGGCTTTCACCCGCATAATCCAACGATGCCCGCAGCCGGTAACGCAGTCTTTGCCCAAACTCGTAGGGGATCAGAGCTTCCATCTCGGGAAAGGCGAGCGCGTTCACTGCCGTTTGCTGCCAGGAACCATTCATGCCATAAAAAGCTTCGTAACTTATATCACTCATCTCTTCCACACCATCAAAACGCAGATGGACAAAGCCATTGGCATCTCGTGAACTGTGCCTCAGGTTGTATAGCAAATCCATATCCTGTGCGCATAAACCAACACAAAACATCAAAAGCAACACAGTCAGTATTTTTCTCATCGCTTACTCCTCTTCTTTGTTTTCAATCAGTGATTTCTTAAACGCGGTCCACGCCGTTTCATTGGGCTCACTCCAGCCATCAGGGGCTTTCGAATAGTCCGGATGCTGAGCCAGTATATAGTCCTTGATCTGCTCCGGCAATTCATCAAAACCGCCAGCCAGTTTCTTGCCCCGGCATACGAATATCAGGTTGCCCGGGCGGTCACCCATCTTCATAAAGGGCAGCCAGGGGGTGATCCTGGTGAAGCTAAGGATGGCAGGAACGCTGCCGGATGAGCTGAGCAAGAGCTCATTCTTGTTCACCAAATACTCGCTCAATTCCGCTGCCTGAAAGGTTTCGCTTTGTATGAATGCGCCATGTTCACGCCGGGATAAGGGACTGGGATGAAAAGGGAAAATCTCGCTGTGAAAGATCAGCGTCTCCCCCAGATCTTCATAGGGCAAGATCTGGCGGATATAGGGCAAAAGGTCAGGGCCGAAAGTGAGGTCCTGATTCACCGGATCATTAAAGATGTGCATCACCGGCAAGACCTCACCGGTAAGGGGATTACGCCACTCGTTCAGAATTTCGCCGGTGCGGTGATCCTTGAAGAGCCCCACTTCTTTGCTCAAGATCCTGATGCTATCAGCCTGATCATCCAGGCGCGCAATGCTGTAGCCCTCATAATCAAAGAGTTCCATGCGCTTTTCACCGGGGATGAAGCTGTATACCCTTCCGCTGTAATGGTATACGGTTTCTCCCCCGCTTAGATCCGCGCGCACCTTGAGATACAGGCGCAGATAGTCCTCCGGCTCCCAGCCCTCCAGAGCGGCAAGCGCCAGAGGTAGCAGGCATAAGAGCAGGATCGGGACTACAAGTCTCTTCATGGGCATAAAACTCCTGAAATGAATCATTAGAACTCTATTATTGACAG
>JAEWNJ010000127.1 GCA_023392795.1 Candidatus Cloacimonadota bacterium | reverse complement strand
TATTGATATACATATGGATGTCGCGGGTGGGATCTTCCCCTTCCAGATGAAGAAGCTGTGCCACGACAGTATTAGCCAGAATGTCGTCGATGGGTCCGCCCACAAAGATGATGCGGTCTTTTAAAAGACGGCTGTAGATATCGTAAGCTCGCTCACCGCGGCCTACTTGTTCGATTACCATTGGGATGTAGTTCATTAGTCTTCCTTTGGTGTTTCGGGTTCTTCATCCACCAGCATGGCATCTTCCACCGCGTTTTCTTCAGCCTCGGGTTCCGGAACAAAGAAGTCGGCTGTCTCTGCCAATTTACGCAGGATGAAGAAGTTGCGCACTCCGTCACGATAGTCGTCGGAGGCGATTTCGTCCTTCTTGCGTCCTTTATAAGCTTCCACGGTGTTATCTGCCAAAATGGCTTCGTGAGTGATGTATTCTTCAGTCATGGCATCGGTGATCTCGAGATCCACCACTTTGCGCAGGTTTTTCAGGACATACATGGTAATCAGTTCCTGAGAAATCTGCATCCGGTATTGATATTCGAGATATTGACGGTACTGAGCGTGAGGACTCTGTTCGGCTTCTTTGGCAGCGAGGTAGTTGATGGTCTTCATCGGCAGATCAAACTTATTGTCGATAAAGAGTTTGCTAACGATGGCGAAGTTCTGCGCATCCAGATTCTTATGTTCATTGGCCAGACGCATGTCTTCAGCCAGCTTCGCTCTCATCGCTGCCATGCTGTCAAACTCCATATCTTTGGCAAAATCATCATCCAGCTCAGGATACTGCATCCTGCTGATGGAGTTTACCATGATACTCACGGGGTACATGTCGTCATTATCAAGGCTCAGAGAGGAATTGCGCGAAGTCAGCTTTATCGCCATTCCGCTAAGCTCTGTTTCGATTACGTCACCGGTCTTTTTGCCGATCAGTTCTTCGATGGCACGGGTTTCAGGAGTGGTACCGGCAAACAGGGAGGCGTTCAGCTTCAGTTCTTCTGCGTTTAAGGTGAGGGTATATTCCACATCCACGTGGTCGTTTTCTGCTGCAATATCGACGTCGATCACGCGCCCGTTTTGATTCTTCATTTCTTCCAGATTGCGATCGATCTCCTCCTCCAGACTGATGGGAGTGTGGGGAACCTTCAGATTGTCAAGCTGCTTGAATTCCATCTCCGGCTCGTGTTCGATCTCTATTTTGATCAGCATATCGCTGCCTTTTTCCCACTGCACATCCTTGACGTCCGGGAAGAGCAAATAGTTTATATCATGTTCCTTGGCCGCCACTTCGAAGTAATCGTTCACGCTGTCCTGAAGGAAGTATTCTTTGATGCGATCAGCATACATGCGTTCCACCATGGCCAGGGGGGCTTTGCCTTTGCGGAAACCCGGTACTTCGGCGCTTCTTGCTGTTTTGCGAAGATGCTGTTCCCAGGATTTCTCTACCTCCGCGGCGGGAACGTGAATGGTAATCTCTTTAGTTACGGCATTGATTGCATTAAAATCTACCTGCACTTTGTATCTCCTTAGTATAAAATCAAATTTGGTGCGAAAGAGGGGACTCGAACCCCTACAGGAGTGAACCTACTGGATCCTAAGTCCAGCGCGTCTGCCAATTCCGCCACTTTCGCAAGGGCTTTATGATCATCTATTTAACTATGAATTGCCAGTCTTTTTGAGGGGCAGCATCTGTCAAGCAGATTTGCGGTGTCAGAATAGAGGCATATTGTCGATCAAGCGCGTTTTCCCCACGTAGGCAGCCAGGATCATGCGGCTGTGATCATTTATGCTTTCCTGGGCCTGCAGATTGCGGGCATCGACGATGCTTACATAATCCACTCTTGCGCCACTATTGGCGATTAGTTCTGTGGCTTTCGCGATGAGGGAGGATGCGCTGAGTTCGCCCGCTGCTGCCATCTGCCGGGCAGAGAGAAGCGCTTGCGACAAACAGAGAGCGGTAATCCGCTGGCTGGGATCCAGATAGACATTGCGGCTGCTCTTTGCCAGACCATCCGCCTCGCGTACGATGGGACACCCGATGATATCCACCCTGAGGTTCAGATCTTCTGCCATCTTGCGCAGGATACTGAGCTGCTGGAAGTCCTTTTCGCCCATGAACATGCGATGAGGACGCACAATACCTATGAGTTTTAAGACCACTGTGCAAACTCCTCTGAAATGGCCGGGGCGACTGGCTCCGCAGAGGATACTAGAAAGCTCATCCACTTCGACCCAGGTTTTGTAGCCATCAGGATACATCATGTCTCCAGTGGGGAAAAACACATAATCCGCACCCTCAGCCTCCAGTAAATGCAGATCACGCTCAATATCACGGGGATAAGAACTAAGATCTTCATTGGGGCCGAACTGAGTGGGATTTACGAAGATGGACACCACCGTCACATCACAGGCTTGCCTGGAAGCTTTTACCAGGCTCAGATGCCCTTCATGCAGATAGCCCATGGTGGGGATAAAGCCAATGCTCGCAAGGGGGGGATAGACCAGATCCTGCATGGCTTGCAGGTCGTTTATCACTTTCATCAGAGAATGCTTTCGATGCCGTTGTCTTCGTTCAGGATCACGATCCGTGGCTTGTGGGCAGCCATTTCTTTCTCATCCATCATCCCGTAACAGATCACGATGACTTTGTCTCCTTCGTGCGCCAGACGAGCTGCAGCACCATTGATGCCGATCATGCCGCTGCCCCGTTCTCCTTTGATGATGTAGGTGCTAAACCTCGCGCCATTGGTGATGTTAAACACCTCCACGCGCTCAAACTCCTGCATACCACTGGCTTCCAGCAGGGCTTCATCGATCTTTATACTGCCGTTATAGTTAATATCGCATTCTTTCACCGTTCCCCGGTGAAGCTTGGCTAATAGTATCTGCCTTAGCATTTTAGGTCTCCATATTTTGGTCTTTACGGCACGATAATTGGGCAAGTCTTTTTGTCAATCAGAATCGGGGGATAAACCTCTGAATTCCACACACAATAAGCAGTTTTGCCCGAGAAACGAAACTTAGGATTGAAGATGTTACATCGCCGATAGAGCCGTGCTGATCTGATCATAGAGATGCTCGGAAAGCCGATGTTTGTCCTTATACAGTTCATCATCAGGTGTGATGGCTGGCAGGATCCGCAGTTTCAGCGGCACCGCGTGAATCCCCTTGTCGATTTCATACACACGCCAAGTGCCTTTAATGGCCAAAGGTACGATGGCGGCATTAGCCATGAAAGCCAGCTTCAGACTTCCCAGGTGAAATTCGCCCATTTGGTCACCGCGGCTGCGTGTCCCTTCCGGGAAAATCACCTGAGGATGGCCGTTTTGGATCACTTCTGCACTTTTTTTAAAGGATTCCATGGCCGCTCGGGCAGAGCCACGGTCGATGAAGACGCAGGGGATTTCCAGCATCCACCAGGAGAGGACGGGGATTTTGAGGAGTTCCTGCTTAGCGATGAATCCGCTGGGTTTGGCGATAAAGCCCAGCACCAGAGGGATATCAAACATGCCTTGATGATTGGCAACAAAGCAGATATCATTGGTCACCGGCAAGTTTTCCATGCCACTGAGCTCCACTTTCGAGCCCGTGGAAAGCACAGTTTGCCGTCCCCAAAACCTCACGCAGGTATATACTACCTTGCGATACAAGCCCTTTGGCAGGAGCAGTTTACACACCAGCAATATAAAAAAGGCCAGCATGCACAACAGCATGAAGAAGATGAACCAGATTTTCCACAGCAGTGATTTCACCATACTCTCCTTTAATAGCTCAAGTTTACCCATTCCTCATAGATGTCGTTTAGCGAGGTTACCCATGCCTGTTTTTTCAGGGCATGATTGATCGTGCGCCAATATAGTGAACCCCAGCCGGGATAGTCCACCGGATCGAAGGTAGTGTTGTGCCAGAGTAGCGATATATGGGATTGATAGGTGGCAGCGACCTCAATCAGGCGGTTCAAACTGCGTCTGCCTGCTGCCGAACTGAGCTTCATGGCTTTGATTGAATGCAGCGTGGTATCCATCACGATTAAAGGGATTTCTAACACACGGAAGGGACGGTTCTCCTTGATATTAAAGGGAAAGAAGGGGAAGGATATCCCCGCCCGGAAGCCTATGTTTTCCCAGTATCCCAGAGTGCTGTCATATTTGATCCCAGCAGCTTCGAGATTGCTGAAGCTCTTTTGATAGTCAAAGTGCAGATAGTGGGTGCGAAAGCCGGTGGGATTGAAGCCTAGATTCCGCAGGGAGTCCAGTTCCTCATTCAGCACACTCAGATTGAAGGCCGAATCGGGCGAACCGTGCAGTGCCACATCTTGCTGTGCCAGGAGACCAGTAAGCTGCGTACGGGCTACCACATCACCGATGTAATTCTGCCGCTGATCGGGGAAATCGGTGCGGGCCAGGATAAACCAGGTGGATGAAATGCCCAGTTCCAGTTCCCGGCGCAGCAGCTTTTCGATCTGCTGCCGGTGTCCGCGCATGATACGTTTGTGAAGGTAGTGCCCCGCGAGCTTGTAAGCAGCCCTGATGGGACGCTCTGGGAAACTGCGCCAGTTGTACTTGAAGGTCTCATCGATAGTGTCCTCATCCCAGTATATCCAATAATCGATATCATGCGAAAGACTGAGGGCAAAGCGGCGGTCTTCGCGCCAGGAGATGTCTCTGATATACTCCGGCAGATAGTCCTTCATGATATACAGAAGGATGCGGCAATACACGTCCACCACAGGTGTTTCCAGAAAATCCCAACGGTATTGCAGGCTTTCTTTATAATCCACTCGACCCCGCGGCAAGCCCCTTTCACTGAACACATATTCATGCCAGCAAGTGAGGAAGTAGAAGGCACTGGCCACGATGTCCTTGCGTAAAATGCAGCTTTCCTGCAAAAAGGAGAAGATAGCACCGCCCTGAGAGAAGAGGAAGGGCACCTGATTTGTACCAAAGCGGCAGAAATTGACCTTTTCCAGGGGATACAATTCCTTCCCGGAGAAGAAGGTAACTGCCTCCGGATCGAAGTGGATGCGGATGGGATACTCCCGATCAGGAGTCGGACCGTAATACAGATGCGCGGCCTCAAAGCGATTGCCGTAAATGAATTTGGGATTTAGCCTGAGAATATAGCAGAAGGTGCGCAACACAAACTCCGCCTTAGGGATATAATCCCGGGGGAGGTTCAGCAGAATGTTGATATTTGGATATTTCTCCACGGAGGATTACTTCTTCGGCTTTTTTCCCGGCTTGATGATAACCAGATCCAGCACTTCCGAGACATCGGAAACAAAGTGAATTTCCAGCCCTGATAGGATCTCGTC
This sequence comes from Candidatus Cloacimonadota bacterium, assembly GCA_023392795.1. Taxonomy (GTDB): domain Bacteria; phylum Cloacimonadota; class Cloacimonadia; order Cloacimonadales; family Cloacimonadaceae; genus UBA5456. The sequence goes on along the minus strand of JAEWNJ010000127.1, from coordinate 4,304 downwards.
TCCAAAATCAGAGATACTTTCCCGGTTTTCCTCAGGGATGATCAGCGTTCTGATTCCCGCTCGTTTGGCAGCCAGGATCTTCTCCTTCAGACCCCCGATGGGCAACACCTTGCCTTGCAGGGTCACTTCCCCGGTCATGGCAACATCATGCCTCACCTTGGCCTGCATAAATAGCGATGCCAGCGTGGTGGTAAGAGTGATCCCGGCAGAAGGACCGTCTTTGGGTACAGCACCCGAGGGGAAGTGCACATGGATGTCATATTGAGCAAAAGCTTTGGGATCCAGATGGTAGCGGGCGTGATTTGCCTTTAGATAGCTTAGTGCGATGCGGGCTGATTCCTTCATCACTTCGCCCAAAAGTCCGGTTAGATTCACCATCCCCTTGCCTGGCATTCTGGTGCTTTCGCAAAACAGGATCTCACCGCCATAACTGGTCCAGGCCAAACCCGTGGCAACTCCGATTTCAGGCTTGCGGTTCGCCAATTCCAGCGAGTACTTTCGGGGTCCCAGATACTTCTGGATGTCATTATTCTTGATCTGCCAGGGGCCCTTCTCTCCAGAGGCAACTTCCCGGGCGATCTTTCTGAAAATAGAGCCGATGCGCCGTTGCAGATTACGCACTCCAGCTTCCCGTACATAGTAGCGGATCAGTTCTTGCAGTGCGCTTTTGTGTATGGTGACGTTTGCATCCTTCAGCCCATTATCATCCAGTTCCCGGGGGATTAGATAGTTCTTGGCAATGGCGATCTTATCATGCTCCAGATAGCTGGTAAACTCGATTATCTCCATGCGGTCGCGCAGGGGCGGGGGAATTGTCTCCAGAGAGTTTGCTGTGGTGATAAACATCACTTCCGAGAGATCAAAGGGCAGATTGATGTAATTGTCCACAAAGCTGTTGTTTTGTTCCGGATCCAGCACTTCCAGCAGGGCAGATGCTGGATCGCCGCGAAAGTCGCGTCCCAGCTTATCGATCTCGTCCAGCATGAATACTGGATTTGCCGTTCCCTGTCGCTTGATTTCTGTGATAATCTTCCCCGGCATGGCGCCGATATAGGTTCTGCGATGCCCGCGAATCTCCGCCTCGTCGTGGATTCCACCCAGAGACATCCGGATGAACTTTCTATTCAAGGCACTGGCAACTGACTTCCCGATAGAGGTTTTCCCCGTGCCGGGAGGCCCCACGAAGCAGAGGATGGGTCCTTTTAGCTGACCCTTCAGTTTTTTCACAGCAATGTATTCCAAAATGCGTTCTTTAGGCTTTTCCAGGCCATAATGATCCTTGGTGAGAACGCGCTCAATCTTCTTTAAATCCAGACGATCCTTGCTATACGTGGTCCAGGGCAGGTTTACAATCCATTCCAGATAATTGCGGATCACCCCGTACTCGCTGGATGCCGGCTGCATCACCGAAAGACGGTCAAGCTCTTCCATGGCGACTTCGCGCACAGATTCTGGCAGCTTATTCTTTTCGATCAGCTCCTGCCACTTGTAGATTTCCTTGCTTACCTCGTCTGTCTCACCCAGTTCCCGCCGGATGGCATCGAGCTGTTCACGCAGATAATATCGCCGCTGATCTTCGTTCATTTCCAGTTGGATATTGCTACGGATGTGATTTTCCAGGCGCATCTGCCTGATCAATTCAGCCAGCGCATTATTGAGAAACTTAAATCGCAGCTTCAAATCCACCAGTTCCAGAACCCGCTGGCGATCGGATAGCTGCAGCTCGATATTGCCCGCGATAATATCTGCCACGCGGCCGGATTGCTTGATATTGGCAAGCCCCGCGATCATTTCGCGGTTTAGCACATTGCTTTCCTGGGAAATCTTGTCCATCAGTTCCAAAGCGATAGTGCGATATGCCTGGATCTCCATGTCGTCGGTAGTGGGCTCCGTGATTGCCTCTACATCCACCATGATGAAGGGATCCTTTTGCACGTAGCGCTGCAGGCGCAGACGGGATGTGCCTTGCAGCAACAAGCTGATGCTGCCGTCCTGATTGCGCAGCATGCGAAGAATGGTCACTGCGGTTCCGATTTCGTGCAGGGCACCATCCTCGCCCTTATCCAAAAAGAAGGCCATCAATTTATCGTTCGAAAGCGCATGATCTATCACAAGCTTGGATTCCTCATCTGTCACTACCAATGGCATCAACAGATAGGGAAACATTACGATACTGCTAATGTGCAAGACCGGTAATGTTCTGGGAACCCTGCTATTGTTATCTTCCATTTTGCACTCCTTGATATAAGTCACTTTTCCTATATTGATAAGGCATTTTCACCAAAAAACAAGCATGGCTTTCCTCCTGTTTTTGGCAAGAGATTTTTAAATCACCCAAAGATTTTTGCTTGTTTTCAGAAAGAACGCAGTATATATTATGAAGCGTATGCTATTGTTTGAAGCACGGAGTGCTTGTTTTTTTGTTTTTTTATCAGACCCCCCAAACTGCAAAATCAGGAGATGTATTATGAAGATTATCAAAAGTCTCGTCCTACTGATGCTGCTGGTAAGCCTCAGTAGTTGTGCCAATGCCAAAACGAACGCGATGTTCAGTGAACCCAATCCGGTGGTGCAGGTAGTACGCGATGTACGGGAAGCGGTGGTTCAGATCAAAGTGGAAGCCAAAGTAGCCGTACAAAACAATCAAAATCCCTTTTTCAACGATGATCTGTTCCGCTTTTTCTTTCCTCAGCCTCAGCGGGAACGTTCTGTTACCTCGATGGGTAGCGGATTTATATATGAATTCAATTCTGCCACGCGCGAAGCCTTTATCATGACCAACAACCACGTGGTGGAGCGTGGTCGTGAAGGAACGATCACGGTTACCCTGGCCGATCGGATGGCCTATACCGCGGATGTGGTTGGTCTGGATCCAAACACCGACGTCGGCGTGATCAAAATCACCATCAAGGAAGGGGAAAAAGTTACTGTGGCGCCTTTGGGCGATTCATCCACTCTGGAGATCGGAGAATGGGCAATCGCCATTGGCAATCCCTTTGCCGACGGTCTGGATCGTACGGTTACCCTGGGAGTGATCTCTGCTCTCAGCCGCTCCGGAATGAGCCTTGGCAACAACTCCCCGGTCTATCAGGATTTCATCCAGACCGATGCGGCGATAAATCCCGGCAATAGCGGCGGTCCCTTGCTCAATATCGATGGCGAGGTGATCGGCATCAATTCCGCGATCGCCAGCACCAGTGGCGGCAATATCGGCATCGGTTTTGCCATTCCCATCAATCTGGCAAAGCGGGTCGTGGACGATCTCGTAGCCAGTGGCAGGGTTACCCGAGCTTACATCGGCATTCTGCCCCAGGAAATCACCTCCGATATCATGGAAGCTTTTAGCCTGAAGGAAGTAAGCGGTGTCCTTATCACCAAAGTGGAAAAAGACAGTCCCGCCGAGAAGGCCGGACTGCAAGTGGGTGACGTAATCCTGGAAATCGGCGGCGAGAAGGTCAGCAATGTGGCCCGTTTCCGCATCGCGGTCGCCACCTCAGCCATAGGAGAGGAAGTGCCGGTCAGGATTCTGCGCGATAACAAGGAACGCACCATCAAGGTGATGCTGGAAGCCTTCCCCGAAGATAGCGTGGCTGGGGTATCGGACAAGAACGGCAAAACGGCGGTAGCCACCGGTATCAGCGTGGATAGCATCGATTCTCAATTTGCCAAGCGCTTGAATATCACTTCGGACAAAGGTGTGGTAGTTAGCGCCATCGACGCCAATTCACCCGCAGCCCGCTCTGGATTGCAGCCCGGTTTCGTGATCCTTACCATCGACGGCCGAGAGGTTAATAGCGTTAGCGAATTCCGCACAGTACTGGCAGAAGTAAAGGATAAAATGGATAAAGACGGCAGGAAGATCATGCGGCTCTATGTGATAGACCGCAATCAGGTGCCTCAGTTCATTATCCTGCGCTTTGAATAGCAAACACTCAAATCTACCGTTTAGGGACGCTCATCGTAGCGTCCCTTTTTACGTTGTGTTTCTGCATTTATTCCCAACCGGTTCTATGATCTTCCTATCTTGAGGTTCATACGCTTCTAGTGAGCCTCCCATACACCGGTCATACGATTGTACGACCAGTGTATGACCGGTGTATGGGAGGTGTATCAACTACAAGATGGCAAGGGGCTGGAGTGCAGTACCAAAGAAGATCATCGTTAGTAGCATGGAATCGGGTCTATTGAACAAATTGAGATACCAGACTCGTGGAAAGTGCTTGACAGCTCTTTGCTGCTGCCAGATGCTGACGCCAGCAAGGATGTGTCGGATTGTACCTTGATTGGAAGGATAAAGGAAGGGA
>JAEWNJ010000083.1 GCA_023392795.1 Candidatus Cloacimonadota bacterium | reverse complement strand
GGGGGAACCATGTGAAACGAATTGTTGTTCGATTCTCCTGGTACTAAGATTTTTTACCTCACGCGGATTACGCGGATTACACGGATACAGATTTGAGAAGATAAAGTGGCTAAGCTATTGCTTCAGTGGGTGGTAGTATTCTGAACTGAGGGGTACAGATTATTGTGGTGGGTTATTGCCTCACGCGGATTACGCGGATTACACGGATACAGTTTTGAAAAGATAAAATGGCTAAGCTATTGCTTCAGTGGGTGGTAGTATTCTGAACTGAGGGGTACAGATTATTGGGGAGGGTTATTACCTCACGCGGATTACGCGGATTCGGTTTTAAGAACAAGGTAAGTGGATCATCTTTAGTTTGTCATCCATGCCAACGAAGGGGATCCGAGGATCGTTGAGGTTTTTGTGTCGCAATGATTTGGCGGTATTCTGGGAGATTGTGTTTGACATTAATGGCGACTGTCGTAATGCTTACCATGTTTGCGTTGGTTGTTGATTAATGAAGAACTGAATGGATGTAGACTGACCAGCGTCATACAAGAATATTGTGGAGGTGATGCCGAATGGTATTACAGGATGTTAGTTATCAGGTTCGAGGATCCATTTTTGATGTGTACAACGAGTTAGGCCCCGGCTTGCTTGAATCCGTGTATGAGAAGGCATTGATAATCGAAATGAGGTGTAGAGGGCTGAAGGTTCAGAATCAGGTTATGTTTGAAGTACTGTACAAAGGATCAAGTTTGGGTACCCAGCAAAGGCTGGATATCTTGGTTAATGACCAAGTTATTATTGAGATCAAATCTGTGGAAGCATTGCAGCCGGTGCATCACAAACAATTGATCAGCTACCTTAAGCTGACAGGTAAGCCCCTCGGCTTCTTGGTTAACTTCAATACAGATAGAATTAGAGAGAATATCAAGAGAGTTGTCAATGATAAAAAGCATCCTTGTTGACAAACAACTCATAATCATAACATGTAGGTGATAGGTATGCCCAGTCGATACGTCATTAATAGTCTCCCCCCATGTTTTTCCAAGATTTTAAATCCGCGTAATCTGCGAAATCTGCGTGCGAAATGTATTTATGCGGATTGTTGTGCGAGGGGGAAGAGGTGAAAAACAGAATAGCAAAATACTCCCTGTTTCTGCTGGACATCGGGGTGGTACTCTTCTCATTTTTGCTGGTAGCGAAGCTGCGCAGCGGGACCCGAGTGCTCATCGCAAACTACTGGCGTTCTCTGATCCCCTTTATTTTGATCTGGATAGGCAGCGGAGTCTGGGGACTGAAGTTTTCTCTGCAGAGCATTGCCAATGGGGCAGAACTGATCCGGCGGGTGCTCAAGTGCAATGCAGTGGCTGTGTTGATACTCTTCATCGTGATGTATATCTTCGGGAAGTTCCATTACTCGCGTTACATCGTACTGGGTACCATCCTGGTCGCTGTAATGATCGAGCTATTTATCTTTATCGGGATGTTCTATGGCCTCAAGTTTCACAAAGAGAATAGGAGCTTTGCTGCCACACGCCTGATCACCCGCTCCGAGGCGATGGAAGATCTGCAAAGTCCAAAGTTTTACCTGGAAGAACAGCGCGAGATTCCCACCATATCCAATGAAGCCTATGTGCCGCCCTTTTCCCAAGCTGTACCCGAAGACAGCATCATGATCCATCTTTTCCAAAACTATCTGAATGCTCAAACTGAGCTCTTCGACTTCATCAATGACTATGTGGATCTTACGCGATTTGGTAAAGCCAATACCTTGGTGCTGAATAGCGAAACCTATTTTAATATCGAGAACGAACCCGAAGGCAGCCGCCACTTATTCCTCAATTTACACAAAATTAATGATTTCCGCCGCCTTAACGCCTACCTGATCCGAGTAAATCAAATGCTGGAACAGGGGGGCGTTTTTGTTTGCAATGGCCAAACCATCACCGAGCGTAAAGAGCTATTTTATAAACGCTTTACACCATATCTGGGCAGAGTGCTTTATTTCATCGATTTCATCTACCGCCGCGTCTTCCCGAAACTGCCGATCCTTCAAGGCTGGTATTTCGCTCTCACCAATGGCAAAAACCGCGCCCTCTCTGAAACCGAGATCATGGGCAGATTTTACTTCTGCGGCTTTGACCTGATCCATAAACGCGAAATTGACCACCAGATGCACTTCATCCTGCGCAAAAGCCGCGAACCCAGCCAAGACACAGATCCGACATTCGGTCCATTTATCAGCCTAAGGCGCGAAGGAAAGGATGGTAAACCCATTAGAGTTCTTAAGTTAAGAACTATGCACCCATACTCCGAGTATTTACAGGTATATGCCTATTCCGTTTTGGGTACTGAAGATGGTGATAAGGCTACAAATGATTTTCGAGTTACCTCATGGGGAAGAGTATTGCGAAAGCTCTGGATTGATGAGCTTCCAATGCTGGTCAACTTATTCAAAGGAGATCTGAAGCTGGTTGGAGTGCGACCATTGAGCTATCCAAAGCTTGAAATATACCCTCAGGATTTACGAAACTTGAGAAGGAAGTATAAACCTGGCCTGGTTCCGCCTTTCTATGCGATGCTTCCAAAAACTGCAGAAGGCCATTTTCAAACTGAACGAGATTATCTTCAATCCTACGATATGAGTCCTTTTTTAACCGATTGGAAATACTTCTGGAAGAGCGTTTGGAATATCCTGGTGAAGCGGGCGAGATCGAATTAATTGACAATTGACAATTGAGAACTGAGAATTGAGAATGGGGTTTCCCGCAGATTGGCGCGGATCAAAGGCGCGGATTTCCGCAGATTTTTGATGGCACGCGGATCGGGCGGATTGAGCGGATTGGAACGATTGTTACCCACGAATGAACACAAATAAAAGATCACGAATGAACACAAATTAGTGAAGAGTGATGAGTGAACATGGGGAGGAATTGAGAATTGGCTGACGCAGGGCGTGATGTGCGAAGGCGGGATTATTTTGCACGCGGATTACACGGATAACGCGGATCGATACAATGTACAATTTACGATGTACGATGTACAATATGGACCACAAAACGATACTACTAAATAAGGATGGATAACATGAAATGGCTTAGCTTTGTAATAGCATTCTTATGTGTAAGTTTCGGACATGCATTAACTGTGCCACAGAATGTGCGGGCAGCAGCGATTGGGCCTAATGGTTTTACTATTAGGTGGGATGTCGTTACAGATGCCGAGAGTTATGATGTTGAGGTAGAAGAAGTAATATACTTTGCTGACTTTGAAGATCCATCCTCAATTGAAGGTTGGATGATGGATAATGCGAAGAGATCACATTCTCCCACAAGCACGGTGGGGTACGACTACAGTTACGGAGCATTACAGTTAATATCTGAAAAAAGTTATGCAACTACTCCACTATTTGGTAATCCTAGAAGTTTATCATTCTGGATTAAACGTACAGGCTCATTATCTGTTAACATGTCTGTGTTCATTGAGTACTCTAATGATGGTAATACATGGTACCAAATAGACGAATTTGATGTAGTTGATGGTATTGGGACCCCAACTATAGTATATAATCAATTTTGTTATAATGTTGATCTTGTTGGTGATGCTAGGTTTCGATTTAGGTATTTGACAGATAAAAGTTGCTACGTATACATCGACGATTTAGTAGTGATAGGTAGTGGGTTTTACACTGCCATGACTGATCTTGCTTATGAAGCGACTCGTGTATCAGTATCACCAAACACTCGTTATCGATACCGAGTACGCGCCATTAACTCAACTGAGACAGGCGATTACTCTGCATGGCAGTTGGTAACAACTTTGGACTCGTCAAGTGATACCGTCACCGGTAGTATCATCAATAACGCTCCTGCTCAAATGGATTTGCCGTCAGTGGGGAGTTATTCTGGTCAGACCATGCAGATCACTCCATCGACTGGGGGTGATGCTGATTACTCTGTGTCTGTCGCAGCAGTAGATAATGGGCTGTCATATTCTGTATCCTGTGAATCAAACGCGTATTTGAATGGTACCTACACCATATCTCATCCCGGATACACAGCATCTGGAATCGATGTTCCCATGGGAGAATTATCATTCTTCGCTCAGAATGATGGAAGCACCAGCTTTGGGATTGATAGTTTCGAGAGCAATGGTAGTTTCGTTTTTTCCCTGGTCTTCCAGGATGAGACCTTGCCCGTGGAAATGGGCAGTATGAGCTTTTCTCCGCTTGGGGCGCATGCTGATAATCTGGAGTGGCTTAGCCATAGTGAGACCAACCTGTTGGGTTACTATGTATGGCGTTCGGAAACGGGCAGCTTGCAAGATGCAAGGATGATATCGCCATTGATCCAGGCAACCAATAGCAGTAATGGCAATGCTTACGTTTTTCAGGATACGAACGACGCTCCGAGTGCCTCATATTGGGTTGAAGCGGTGGAATATGATGGCGCTTCCACTTATCACGGACCGGTGATTTATCAGGCTCCGGAGCAGGGTAGCAGCGCTCCAAACATCCTGGTCAATGAACTACAGAACATCTATCCCAATCCCTTTAATCCCAGTGCCACAATCTCTTACTCCTTGAGAGATGCGCAGAGTGTAGTCATTAAGGTCTACGATGCTAAGGGACGTCTGGTGCATAGCCATGATGAACCTACTAAAGGCCCCGGACGGCATCAATATATCTGGAACGCTGAAGGCGCTGCCAGCGGAGTTTACTATGTGAGAATGCGGATCGGGGAGAAGAGCTTTGAGCG
>JAEWNJ010000030.1 GCA_023392795.1 Candidatus Cloacimonadota bacterium | reverse complement strand
GCCATTCTCCATGCCCACGTAGATCATCTTGTCTGCGGGATACACCCACATGGGTTTGATGCCGGCAAATTGGGGAACTTCCACACTATTCAGGATGATTGGTTCGCTCCAGTCATCACCGTTGTTTGGGGAATAGGCAATGTAGATCTCCGGCACCTGGGAATACTCAGCATACTCGGGATCGCTATTTACATTCGCTTCCAGAGCTCTGCGGCTATCCTGCCAGACTGCCACCATCATCCCCTGGTCATTGGGTTCGGAGATTCTGATGTTGTTGTAGTGAAAAATCATGGAGTCTGTATGCAGAGTCTCATCCCAGTGGGGGAAGGGCCATAACAATTGCGGATTCAGATACTGGTTGTTGTCATCTGCAGTGTAATACTCAGCTTCGCCCCAGGGAGCTTCTATGTCCCAGGGAGTCCAGGCTTGGTTGTGGGTATCGGTGGGGTCTTTGATGGGATAGATCTCTGAGATGGTAAAATCCTCTGTATTGGGATCATAGATCAGGGATTTCACCACCTGGAAATCGACCCAGTATCCTCCGCTCGTAGTACTCTGAGCCCAGAGACCGGGGAAGATCACTCTATTCCTGGAATCCACCACAGAATTGCGATGGCCGGAATTTGCCAGAGCCCAGACGAGCTCTTCATCCGGATAAGGCTCGCTGCCATCTCCAACGAAGTAGCCGGTGCCACCAGGTGTTCCGGCAGGATTCCAGGAGGGCAGATGGCTGGATCCGGCAATGTGGGTCCAGGTACCTTCTCCGTAGTTGTCGCATTTGAAGATATCCAGATCCGGCTCGATGATATCAGTGCTTCCATCAGCTTCAGTGGCAAAGTGGTATCCGGTGTAATAAAGGTTACCCAGGGAGTCGACAGTGAGAGACAGCGACGGGCGTCGCCAGGTGGCATCGTGGTTCCATTGGTCAAGCTGGGGAATGGTGGTGTGATTCCAGACCAGTGGGATAGCGCCTTCGATCATGTCTGTGTTAAAATCGGCGTAAGCAATGCAAGCGTTCTCGCTGGGACCATAGGTGTGGCTGATGCTATTGCCGCTGATCACATACACTCTGCGCATTCCTGCCACTGGTGAGGGTCCTATCTGCGCTGTGGGCCAGATAAATTCATTATCGCTGGTGGGATTCCCGACAGGGGGCGTAATAGTTTGCGGATTATCGGTGATCACCTGGAGTTCGTTGAACAAACCGGAGGCACCAGAGAAGAAAGCATCCGAAGTGAATTGTACTTCATACTCCGCATCAGTATCGGCATTACAGTGCCAGGCATACAGTGGCTTTCCGGATACGGGATCTATGGCCAGAGTGGGAAATCCTTCGTTGTTGGTTACTGCTGTGATTTCGTTGTTGCCGATCAGGTTGCAATTGGCATCCAGATGAGCATAAAATACACGACGGGTACCGGTAGGGCTACGTTTTCCATGATAGGTGATGAAATATCCTGGATAAGCCTGATCCGGGATCACCCGAAGGGGGAGTCCGTTGTAGCTTCCGATCATGTAGTCGTAATAATTTTCCATCAAGGCAGTGGGGGGAGTGGTAAAAGTGTAGGGTGGTGCTTCGCGTGAAGGGCTAAGGGGCCGCCCTTTTGTTTCCATCTCAATCACAGTCTTTCTCCCGGCAGGCGGCATGGTTTTGGCATAGGCGAGTCCATGCAGGATAAACAAACACAGGGCGAGTAACAAGAGTCTTTTCATCGATCCTCCAAAGCAGATCATCCAAAATGTAGATACAGGTATTCATCCCGACTGGTGGAGGTTATCCTCCCTCAATCGGCACTCAGGGCAAGGTAACGCTCGGGAATAATGTGTCAAGATAAAGTTCTCCCGGCATTCCCTGATCTATCTCACGCGGATTACACGGATGACGCGGATTCAATGATGAAACGGCTGCGCGGGTGAATGAACAACGAAGGGTGCTCAGATGGAGGCCTGACTGGACTGACGGAACTGACTCTCCAGAAAATTGACATATCAGATGCAGCACATCACCAACAAAGTACCGTCAGGGGCGCAGGTTGTCGACAAAGTCTATGATAGTCCATATGACGCAGAACTGGGTAAAACCCCGGAGGGGTGGTCATTTCATAGCCCGGGGTGCAGCGTAGCGAAACCCCGGGTTGTTCGTGGAGCGAGGATCAAGCCCCGAACGGGGCGGCATTCCATATCCCGCAGACAGAAAAGGGGAGGCCGCATTTGGCATCCCCTTTATGGTATTTGGTTTATTGTTTACTATTCGCTGAGTTTCTTATATTGCTCGTAGCGTTCTTTGAAGAAGATCTCGGAGCACTTTTCAAACTGCTCGGCGCGTTCCGGGAAGATCCGCTTTAGGCCGCTGTAACGTCTTTCGGTATTTACGAAATCAGTCACGCTCATGGTGGGCTCTTTGCTGTCCAGCATCAGAGGATTCTTGCCTTCCAGCTTGCGTTGCGGATTGTAGCGGTAGAGCAGCCAGTATCCGGCATCCACGGCAGCCTTTTCATGCTTTTGACTCATGGACATATCGATGCCGTGATTGATGCAGGGCGCGTAAGCGATGATGATCGCGGGGCCAGGATATTCCTCGGCTTCCTTGATGGCTTGCAGGGCCTGGTTCTTATTGGCGCCCATGGCGATGGAGGCTACATACACATAGCCGTAGCTCATCATCATCATACCAAGGTCCTTCTTATTGGTGTTTTTCCCGGCTTCGGCAAAGCGGGCGATGGAACCCATGGGGGTGGATTTTGAGGCCTGACCGCCGGTATTGGAATAGACTTCGGTATCCAGCACGAAGACTTTGATCTTCTGGTTTGAGGCCATCACGTGATCAAGTCCGCCATAACCGATGTCATAGGCCCAGCCGTCACCGCCGATTGCCCAGATGGATTTCTGGATAAAGTAATCTTTCAGCTCATCCACTCTACGAAGCAGTTTGGCGCAGCCTTCGCAGGCCTTGTCGATGGCAGCGGGCAGCAAAGTGCGAATCTTATCGGCATTGGCTTTGGCTGCTTCATCCACGCTATCCCAATTTGCCAGGGCATAGCCGATGGCTTCCTTGAGCGCGGGATCGATGCCTTTTTCCATCAAAGCTTCGGCAGCGAGCTTCAGTTGCTTGCGATGGCTATTTACCGCCAGACGCATTCCAAAGCCGTATTCGGCGTTATCTTCAAAGAGGCTGTTTGCCCAGGCGGGGCCTTTACCGTCCTTGTTTTTGGCGTAGGGCATGGTGGGGAATGTGCCGCCCCAAATGGAGGAACAGCCAGTGGCATTGGCGATAATCATGCGATCGCCAAAGAGCTGAGTGAGCAGCTTGATATACGGGGTTTCACCGCAACCGGCGCAAGCTCCGGAGAACTCAAGCAAGGGTTGCTTGAACTGGCTGCCTTTCACCGTGGCTTCCTTGAAGGTGCCCAGCACGTCATTAGGCAGCTTTTCGAAATATTCATAATTCGCCTGTTCGCCGGCTTCGCGTTCGTCCTCGATCGGGTTCATCACGAGGGCCTGTTTCGGGCATTCGTTCACGCAAACGCGGCAGCTCTGACAGTCGTCGATATAAACCTGGATCTTGTATTGATAGCCTTCGGCGCCCATGGCCTTGAGGGTCTTGAAAGTACCAGGGGCAGCCTTCAGATCTTCTTCTTTGATCAGTTTGGCACGGATCGCGGCGTGGGGGCAAACGAAGGAGCATTGGTTGCATTGGATGCAGTTTTCAGAGATCCATTTGGGAACCGCGGGGGCTACCTTGCGTTTTTCCAGCTTTGCAGTTCCGCTTTCCACATAGCCATCCAGCGGCATCTGGGAAACCTTGATCACATCGCCCTGCTCGCGCATGATGGGCTCGATCACGTCTTTCACAAATCCGGTGGATCCTTCGGGCACCAACTGCTTTTGGGGAGTGCATTTATCTGGAATGGAGGCCGGTACATCCACTTCCACCAGGGCTTCATTCACTTTATCCACAGCGTTCAGATTCATCGCAACGATCTCATCGCCTTTGCGGGCATAGGTCTTCTTGATCGATTCCTTGATCAGGGAGATGGCTTCAGCACGATCCATCACGCCGGAAATGAGGAAGAAAGCGGTCTGCATCACGGTATTTACTCTGCCGCCAAGTCCCACTTCTTCGGCGATCTTCAGACCGTCGATGTTGTAAAACTTGATCTTGCGGTTGATGATGGCTTCCTGCATGTCGCAAGTGAGGTGATAGAAGGCTTCTTCGCGTGCCCAGTTTGAATTGAGCAAGAATACTCCATCATCTTTGATGCCGGAGAGCAGATCGAAGCGGCCGATGAAAGCCTGGTTGTGGCAAGCCACAAAGTCTTCCCTGGCTACCAGGTACTGGCTGTGGATGGGCTTTTTCCCAAAGCGCAGGTGGCTACGGGTGATGCCGCCGCTCTTCTTGCTGTCGTATTGGAAATAGCCCTGTACGAATAGATCGGTGTGGTCGCCGATAATCTTGATGCTGTTCTTATTGGCGCCCACGGTGCCATCGGAACCCAAGCCCCAGAACTTGCAGGAGATGGTTCCTCCCGGAACGGTGTGGATGATTTCGGTGACGGGCAAAGAGAGCTTGCTGACGTCGTCTTCGATACCCACGGTGAAGCCATGGAATCCGCCCGAGGCCAGGTGCTTGTAGATAGCCAGCACCATGGAGGGGGTAAATTCCTTGCTGGACAGGCCATAACGACCGCCGATGATATTCAGATCGCAACGATCTTTGAGGGCAGTAACTACGTCCAGATAAAGGGGTTCGCCGATCGATCCCGGCTCTTTGGTACGATCAAGCACGGCGATGCGTTTCGCGCTGGCGGGAACCGCGGCACGGAAAGCTTCCACGTCAAAGGGACGATAGACGCGAACCTTTACCAGGCCGAGCTTCATGCCCCGTTCTTTATTCAAGTATTCGATGGTTTCCTGAATGGTCTCGCATCCGCTACCCATGGCAACGATGATGTCTTCGGCATTCGGATCGCCCACATAATCAAAGAGTTTGTAGTTGCGGCCAATCTGTGCGCCCACTTCATTCATGGTTTCCTGGATGATGCCGGGGGCTTTGGCATAGTGCAGATTGCTGGTTTCACGGCCCTGGAAATAAACGTCCGGAGCTTGTTGCCCCACCTTCATGCGGGGTGTATCGGGGGTGAGAGCACGCTTGCGGAAATCTTCGATCAGCTTGTGGTCGATCATTTCTGCCATGGCGTCGTAATCCACCACGTCGATCTTCTGCAATTCGTGAGAAGTGCGGAAGCCGTCGAAGAAAAGCAGGATTGGGATGGATGTCTTCAATGTGGCAATCTGGCTGACGATGGCCAGATCCATCACTTCCTGGACGCTGTTGCAGGCTACCATGGCAAAACCGGTATTGCGGGCACTCATGACGTCGGAGTGATCGCCAAAAATCGAGAGGGATTGCGCTGCCAGAGAACGGGCGGTTACGTAAAACACTGTGGGGAGCATCTCACCGGCAATCTTGTGCATATTTGGCAACATCAGCATCAAACCCTGAGAAGCGGTGAAGGTGGTGGTGAGTGCACCGGCGGAAAGTGAGCCGTGAACGGCACCGGCGGCACCGGCTTCGGATTGCATTTCCATCACATCAACGGTGGTTCCGAAGATGTTCTTGCGGCCCTCAGATGCCCAGGCATCAGAAAGCTCACCCATTCCGGATGAGGGAGTGATGGGATAGATGGCGGCAACTTCGTTGAATGCGTAGCCCACATGAGAGGCCGCGGCATTTCCATCCATCGTAGCTTTTCTTTGTTTAGCCATAATGGTAAACTCCTTGTATGGTTTATTATAGATAAATTTCAAACGTTTGTTTCAGGGAAAAATGGAGGGCACTTTGTGTCAATGAAAATCGCTGGGGGAAGCCATCCCGCTGTGCTTGAGCAGAGACTATTGAAATTTGCACACGGATTACGCGGATTGCGCGGATTTTTGGGATTTGTAATGGAACTCTGATCTCCATGATCTACATGATCTACATGATCTTGGAGGGAGGGATGATGTCGCACCTTATTCGTACAGCTTGAGACCCTGGGCATCGGTGGAGTCTGTCAGGTATTCAGGTTCCCATCCCTGGCTTCGGTCAGTATCTCACCCGCGAATCCGCCCTAATGCTTGTTATCTGCGTTAATCTGCGCATTTTATCTGCGACCATCTGCGGGAAATATCAATCAAATTCGAAGGCAAAAAAAATGGCATCCCGTAGGGGAATCGAACCCCTGTTGCGTGACTGAGAATCACGAGTCCTAGGCCACTAGACGAACGGGACGCACATAAAAATAAAGGGCGGAAAACCAGCCGCCGAATCTATATGTAGTGAACGATTTGAAGTAGTGGCGACCCCTAGGGGAATCGAACCCCTCTTGCAAGAATGAAAATCTTGAGTCCTGACCGATAGACGAAGGGGTCGCAAATGGTGATCCAGGGCAGGCTCGAACTGCCGACTCTCTGCTTAAAAGGCAGATACTCTACCACTGAGTTACTGGACCTCGTTTCACTATGTTCGTCCAAACAATTCATTCCCCCATTTTGTGTCAAGGGAAAAATGGGAAAATTTGGATCAGTGCACGCTTATCTCCTTTCCGGCAAGGTACTTACATCACCCTGGAACTATATGCTTAGCGTGGTGTTCATGCTTGGTCACGCTCATTTGACGGCGTCTATCACTTCAGAATGAAGCCCATATCAAGCCTTAACAATTAGGGCTTGATTGAGGAGAGATGAGCGCCTGCTCAAGAGCCTGAAGGGGGATAGAAAACCGCGTTTGCAGGATGCATTCAGATCAGTTACCTTATCTTTAAGCTTGACTTACCTGTGTCTTGCACAGAGAATGGTCACGTCGCAGTAACAGATTGAGACATTGAACTTTAGTGGAGAGATTATGGGCCCAATCACCGAGCACCACTTAATGCTATTTTTGATCCAGTTTGCCCTGCTCTTAGGATTGTGCAAGGCAGTGGGATACATCTTTGAAAAGCTCAAGCAATCCAGCGTGACCGCTGAGTTGCTGGTGGGCATCGTGCTGGGTCCGGCGATCCTGGGCAAGCTTGCCCCAGGGCTGTATCATGCCATCTTTCCTGATAATGTGGTGCAGCGCTCGATGTTGGAGACCATTGCCTGGTTTGGTAATTTCTTCCTGCTAATGGAAACGGGGTTGGAGGTCAATTTTTCCCGCATCTGGCAGCAACGGGGGGACGCAGTAAAGCTATCTCTGGTGGATTTGATCCTGCCCATTCTGCTCAGTTTTCTCCCCATCTATTTCCTGCCGGATCATTACCTGCAGGATCCATCGCAAAAAGTGCTCTTTGCCCTCTTCATATCTGCGATTATGACCATATCGGCTCTACCGGTGGCGATCCGCGGGATGCGGGATCTCAATATCCTCAAGACCGATCTCGGCTTCCTGATCCTTTCTGCACTTACTATCAACGACATAGCCGGATGGGTAATTTTCACCATTATCCTTGGTCTATTCTCCTATGGCTCCTTTGAATGGGCTTTTGTGCTTCGCCTTGTGGGATTTACCCTGGCTTTTACCATCATCAGTCTAACCTTGCTGCGCCGTCTGGTGGATCGGGCAGTTACCTTTATTCACACCCGGATCGGTGAGGCCACCGGGCTGAAGATCACCTTTATCATGCTGGTAGGAGCGATCTTTGGCGCGGTAACGCTAAAGATTGGCATTCATTCTTTGTTTGGATTCTTTATAGCCGGAACGATCCTGGGCGAAGCTACGCATATCAGCGAAAAAGACCGCTTTGTGGTGAACCGTCTGGTGTATTCGATCTTTGTGCCGATCTTCTTTGCCAGTATCGGGCTGCACCTGGATTTCATCGCCAATTTCGATTGGTTCCTGGTTCTGCTGATCAGTGTGTTGGGCATAATCTCGCGCTATGTGGCAGCCTATATCGGAGGACGCTGGTCCAAACAGGACAGGAGTAATCTGAATATCATCGCCATCAATCATACCCCCGGAGGACAGATGCACATCGTGGTGGGTATGCTGGCATACAGCAGCGGCTTGATCTCGGAAAAGATCCTGGTTAGCATCATCGCTTCCGCCATCCTTTCCACCATCGTCTTTGGCCCCTGGCTGTCCCAGGCGGTGCGCAAGATCCGCAAAGCACTATATAGCATCGTGTTTAGCGAAGATGATGTGTTCATCGATACTCCTGCCACAAGTCAGGACGAATTGCTCCTGGTGATGAGCCAAAAAGTGGCGGATCGAACCGATATGGACGAGGAAATGATCTATCACGAGATCAAACTGCGGGAAGAGCAGATGAGTACCGCCATGGGACGCGGCATCGCCATTCCGCATGCCCGTTTGGATGGACTGGAGAAGTCTTACATGTTCGTGTTTCACTCTGAAAACGGCCTGGAGTGGGATAGCCCGGATGGCAATCCGGTGAACTTTGTAGTGCTGGTGATTACTCCCAAGACCTCACCCAATGCGCAGATACAGATTCTGCAAGCTCTGGCTTCAGCGCTGCACGACCGCAAGACCGCGCACAATATGATTACCGGGAAGGATAGACGCTATATCTGGGCAGCGCTGCGCAGCGAACTGAATGCCTGCGCTCAGTGCAGCCTGGATTGACGAGCCATCTTCGAGGTATCTACAAACCGTATAGCACGCTGTGCTGGCTTTGCCCCATCAGGGTAAAGATCTCGCGCAGAGTGTCAAAATTGATATCGCTCATTTTGCGAAAACGAAGACAGCCAACTCCCTTATTCACTTTACCCAGTTCACTCATGTGATCCCGAAAGATCTTCAGTGTTTCCACAGATGCCACGTAGAAGCTTAAGTATGCCTTGCGAGGCGATACCCCCAGGGCGGGCACTCCGGAAAACATCAGATCGAATATGTTTGGGTACACGATCCCGATTTCCGGCTCCGGCACACATTCTTCATAAAGCTGAAACACCATATCCATGCGCTCTTTATCGGCAGCACTCAGATTGTCGTATTGCTCCCTGGCTTTTTCACTGAACTTTATCATCATTACATCCTATGTATTTGTAATTGGAACCGTATCTGCATCTCTATGATGCTCTGCATATGTAGAAGTTAAGCCAAAGACGACAGGATGCCAAACCGAGATAGTAAACAAAAGATTGCTTGACAATCGAGTGCACATTCATGAAGTGGTACTCGCTTGAATTATCTGTGATTTAGGCGAAAAATACTACATCAAAGAAGGAAACGAACAATGGAAATCAGCAAGACTTATTCTCCGCAAGCCATCGAGAAAAAGTGGTATCAAACCTGGGAGGAGCGCGGTTACTTCAGCCCACGCGGCGAAGGCAAACCCTTTACCATCCTGATCCCACCGCCCAATGTGACCGGTATTTTGCACATCGGCCATGTACTGAACAACACCCTTCAAGATGTAGTAGTCCGTTATCACAGAATGAATGGCGAGCCCACCCTGTGGCTGCCCGGCGTGGATCATGCCGGCATCGCGACGCAAAACATGGTGGAAAAGCAACTGGCCAAAGAAGGCAAAACCCGCCATCAGATCGGCCGTGAAGCCCTGGTGGAAAAGATCTGGGAATGGAAGCATGAAAAAGGCGGAATCATCCTGGATCAGCTAAGGCTGCTGGGCGCTTCCTGCGATTGGAGCCGGCTGCGCTTTACCATGGACGAAATGCTGTCCCGCGCGGTGAAAGAAGTATTTGTGAGCCTCTATGAAGACGGCTTGATTTACAAGGGGAAATACATCATCAATTGGTGCCCCCGCTGCGTGACTGCGCTTGCCAATGACGAGGTTGAGCACGCCGATGAGAGCGGCAAGCTCTGGCACATCCGCTATCCCTATGCCGATGGCACCGGTCATGTGACTGTGGCCACCACACGTCCGGAAACGATGCTGGGCGACGTGGCAGTGGCTGTGAACCCTAAAGATGAACGCTATAGCAATCTGATCGGTAAGGAACTGATCCTGCCGATCACCGGACGTAAAATCCCTGTGATCGCTGATGATTACGTGGATAAAGAATTCGGTACAGGTTGCGTGAAGGTGACTCCCGCGCATGATCCCAACGATTTTGAGATCGGCCGCCGTCACAATCTGGAACAGCTTTTGGTGTTGGACGAACACGGCATCATGAATGAAGCTGCCGGAGCCGATTTTGCGGGATTGGACCGCTATGCCTGCCGGGAAAAGATCCTGAGCCTGCTATCTGAGCAGGGACTACTGGAAAAGACCGAGAATCACGAGCACGCCGTGGGCCATTGCTATCGCTGCGACACCGTGATCGAGCCCTATCTATCGGATCAGTGGTTTGTGAAAATGCTACCCCTGGCCAAAAGAGCGATCGAAGTGGTGGAAAGCGGCGAGGTTCGCTTCCAGCCGGAACGCTGGACCAAGGTTTACATGCACTGGATGAATAACATCCGGGATTGGTGCATCTCCCGTCAGATCTGGTGGGGTCACCGCATTCCGGCTTTTTACTGCGATGATTGCGGTCACATGATGGTGGCCAAGGAAATGCCGGATAGCTGCGCAAAATGCTCATCATCCAAGCTGCATCAGGATGAAGACGTGCTGGATACCTGGTTCTCAAGCTGGCTCTGGCCCTTCTCCACAATGGGCTGGCCGGACGAGACCGCGGATTTGCAGCGCTTCCTGCC
>JAEWNJ010000024.1 GCA_023392795.1 Candidatus Cloacimonadota bacterium | reverse complement strand
ATATGAATGGAGCATAACACTATGAATAAACACCTTACAGACTTCCTAAGTTTCCTGGACAGAGCGAATTGTCGCTTCACTGCCAGTAAACAAATAACAGACAGATTGACAGCCGCGGACTTTGTTGAGATAGCGGAAGCTGATTCTTTCAAACTAAAGAAAGGCGGGAAATACTTCATCCGTCGCATGGATACAGCCGTGGTCGCCTTTGTCGTAGGCAGTAAGAGCCCTACTGAGAGCGGTTTCAAATTGGCAGCCAGCCATATCGACAGCCCCTCCCTGAAGCTAAAGACCAAGAGTTTTAAATGCAGTTCCGGGGTTTGCAGGATGGGTGTGGAGGTTTATGGTGGACCGATTGTGCACACTTGGGTCGATCGAGAATTGTCCGTTTCCGGCAGAGTGATCGTGAAGACAGCCAAAGGTTATGAAAGCCGCGTATTCGATCTGAAAAGACCCATCGCCATGATCCCGAATGCCGCCATCCATATGAACCGGGACATCAACAAAGGTTTTGAATACAATAAACAGACTCATCTGCAAGCGATTCTTAGCGTCAGCGGAAAGGATGAGAACCCGCTCTATGCCCTGATCGCCAAAGAATTGAAGATCAAGGCGACCGACATCGTGGCTGATGATATGTATCTCTATGACGTTGCGTCAGCTGCGAATATCGGCATCGATAGGGATATGATCGCCTGTGGCAGGCTGGATAACCTGGCCATGACTCACGCAATTTTGCAGGGACTGACGGCGGCGAACAAGCCAAAACATACTTCTGTGGCAGTGTTTTTCGATCACGAAGAGATTGGCAGTCAAACCCCTCAGGGAGCTTTCTCTTCCCTGCTCTCAGAGCTTTTAGAACGAATCTGTCTGGCGCTTGGTTGCAGCCGCGATGATTATTTCCGCGCTGTGCACGCATCCTACCTGATTTCCGCAGATATGGCGCATGCATTCCACCCGTCCTACGCTGAAAAGTACGATCCGGATTACTCGCCCCGCATGAATCAGGGTCCCGTGATCAAACTCAATGACAATCACCGTTATGCCTCCACTGCCCAGAGCAGCTTGCCCTTCATTCAGCTCTGTGATGACGCGAAAGTTCCTTACCAAAGCTTTCTCGTTCGCAGCGACATGCCCTGTGGAAGCACAGTCGGGCCGGTATTGGCAGCCAATCTGGGCCTCACAACCATCGACATCGGCAATCCCATGTGGGCAATGCACTCCGTCCGCGAGACCTGCGGAACAGAGGATCATCTGAACCTGATCAAGGTATTGGGAATCTTCTTCGCCTGATAATAAACACAAAAATAAAGAATACAGAGGAAAAATCAATGGCAACCTTCAAACCGTTTAAAGCCGTACGCCCTGTGCCCGAAAAGGCACACGCCATCGCATCCCTTCCCTACGACGTGATGGATTCTGACGAAGCCCGCATCGAAGTGAAAAAGAACCCCCTCAGCTACATCCATGTGGAGAAGCCGGAAGTTGACCTTCCTGAAGGCACAGATCTTTATGATCCCGCGGTATATGCCAAAGCGAAAGAAAACCTTTATAAATACATCACCGACGGCCACATGATACAGGACGCGAAGCCGATGTTTTACATCTACCGTCAGGAAATGGAGGGTCGCTATCAGTTCGGTCTGGTCGGACTCAGCTCGGTGGATGAATACATGGACGGAACGATCAAGAAACATGAGCTCACCCGCGCAGAAAAAGAAGCCGACCGCATCCGCCACGTCGATACCTGCGACGCGCATCCTTCCCCGGTGTTCTTCACTTATCGGCATCAGGATGATATCGATGCCATTGTAGAGAAGGTATGCAAGAACAGCGCTCCGGTATATGATTTCAACTCCGACGATGGAATCGGCCACACTCTGTGGCTGATGGATAATGACGCTGATATCAAAGCCATAGAAGCTGCCTTTGCCAGAATGCGCTATCTCTATGTGGCAGATGGACACCATCGTACCGCCAGCGCGGCTAAGGTCGGATTGGTTCGTCGTGAACAAAACCCGAACTTTACCGGTGAAGAAGAATTCAACTACTTTATGACCGTGATTTTCCCCGACAATCACCTCAAGATTTTTGATTACAACCGCGTGGTGAAAGACCTTAACGGCTACAGCACAGACGAGTACATGAACAAAGTGAAAGAGAACTGGAATGTGCAGGAAGTGCCTGCCGGAGCGGATTACAAGCCATCCAAACTGCATCAGGTGAGCATGTACATAGATGGCAAATGGTATTTCATCAGTCCCAAAACCGGAAGCTGGAAAGAAAGCGACGTGGTGGAAAACCTCGATGTATCTATCCTGCAAAAGAACCTGCTGCATCCGATCTTGGGTATCCAGGATCCCCGGACCGACAAACGCATCGACTTTGTGGGCGGCATCCGCGGCCTCGGTGAGCTTGTAAAACGCGTGGATAGCGGACGTGAAAAAGTGGCATTCGCGATGTACCCGACTTCCATGGACGAACTTATCGGCATCGCAGACGCCGGCGAGATCATGCCGCCAAAATCTACCTGGTTCGAGCCTAAACTGCGTAGTGGACTCTTCATCCATCTACTGAAGTAACAATGACTTATTACATCGAGAGTTTGGGCTGTGCCAAGAACCTGGTGGATAGCGAACGCTTCGTTGCCATCATGCAAAGCTACGGCATGGAGGAAGCCTGGGATAATACCGAAGCGGATGTGGTCGTGGTAAACAGCTGCGCTTTTCTGCAGAGATCTCTGGACGAATTTGACCGAGTACTGAATGAGCTGCTCAAGTATACATCAAATACATCAGCGAAGGTCATCGCCACCGGATGCGTGACCACGCGCGCCCTGGCAGAGTATCAGGAGCTGTTTCCTGAAGTGGATGCCTGGATCATGCTACAGGATTTTGCAGGCTTTGAAAAGTACCTGAGATCCAATGTATTACCCAAGGGGACAAAACAAGGGAAACTGGCTAAGGCAGGACGCTTCAAGTTTCAGGATGGCCAACACGTATATCTGCGCATCTCTGATGGTTGCGAAAATTTCTGCAGCTATTGCATGATCCCCTCCATCCGCGGCAAGCTGGTTTCGGTGCCCATCGAAGAACTGGTGAATGAAGCCAAAGCTATGGCCCATGATAGCGAAGAGCTGGTGGTCATCGCCCAGGATACCTGCATGTATGGCATTGATCTCTATGGTGAAAAGGCCCTGCCCAAACTACTCGATGCCCTTTGTAAACTTAATCTTTATCGTTGGATCAGGGTGATGTATATGCACCCAGACCATTTTGAACTAAAGTGGCTCGAGCTCTGGAACAAGTACGATTGCCTGCTCCCCTATTTTGAGATCCCGATTCAACACGTCAGCCCTCGGGTGATCAAATCCATGAACCGTCAAAAGAGCTACGAGGAGCTAAAAGCCCTCTTCCAGCAGATCAAGCATGAGATTCCCCAAGCGGTGTTCCGCACCACGATCATGGTGGGCTATCCCAATGAGACACAGAGAGATCTGGATCTCCTGGATAAGTTTCTGGAAGAGGTGGATATCCTGCATGTCGGGGTATTTGCCTATTCTCCAGAAAAGGAGGGCTACACTGTGCCCTGGGATAATCCCCGCCACCGTTATCTGGAGCAGCTTGAGATAAAATATGCCATGAAGATCGGCGAAAGCAAAGAGCTGAAAATGCAGCGGTACGTTGGCACCGTTCAAAGTGCTATCATCGAGAATTTCGACGCAGATGACGAGGTCTTCAGGGGAAGAGTGTGGTGGCAGGCGCCAGAGATCGACGGCATAATCACCTTTGAGAACGCACCCAAGGGGGACAGCCCCTTCGTAAGCGTGGAAATTACAGACGCTTTACCCGATTACCTATACGGATCGATACAGGAATAATATGAAAAAGATAGCACTTACCGGAATCAAACCCACCGGCATCCCCCATATCGGAAACTTTCTGGGAGCCATCCAACCCGCACTGAAACTGAGCGAGAGCTGTGAATCACGCTACTTTATCGCCGATTATCACGCCCTGAACAGCACCAAGGATCCCGAAGCCATCCGCCAGATGAGCCTGCAAATCGCCGGAGCCTGGCTGGCTTGTGGACTTGATCCCGATCAGTCCTTGTTTTACAAACAAAGCTCCGTGCCCGAGACTTTTGAGCTGCTCACCATCCTTCTGGCCTATACGCCCAAAGGTCTGATGAACCGTGCTCACGCCTATAAAGCCATGCTCCAAAGCAATGCCGAAGCTGGCAAGGATCCAGATGACGGCGTAAATATGGGGCTCTTCACTTATCCTGTGTTGATGGCCGCGGACATCCTGCTCTTCGATCCCGATTATGTGCCCGTGGGCAATGATCAGTTTCAACATGTAGAAATGGCGGTGGATATCGCACAGAGCTTTAACTTCGTCCACAAATGCGAAGCTTTCAAGCTGCCCGAACCTTTGGCGCATGAAAAAGTGAAAACCGTGGTCGGATTGGACGGACGTAAGATGAGCAAGAGCTACGGCAACATCATCCCCATCTTCGCTTCCGAAAAAGAACTGCGTAAACTG
This sequence comes from Candidatus Cloacimonadota bacterium, assembly GCA_023392795.1. Classification (GTDB taxonomy): domain Bacteria; phylum Cloacimonadota; class Cloacimonadia; order Cloacimonadales; family Cloacimonadaceae; genus UBA5456. The sequence goes on along the minus strand of JAEWNJ010000024.1, from coordinate 21,920 downwards.
ATCATGAAGATCGTTACCAATTCACAGGGTATGGAAGAACCAAAGGATCCAGACACCTGCAGTGTGTTCGCCCTTTACAAATGCTTTGCCAGTGAGGAACAGATTGCCGCCCTCAGAGAACGCTACCTCGCTGGAGGAATGGGCTGGGGACATGCCAAGCAAGAGCTCTTTGAAGTGATGAATGCAGAATTGACGCCTTACAGGAACAAGTTCAATCATCTTATGGCAGATCCCGGCTATATCAACGATACTCTGCGCAAGGGATCGGTAAAGGCCAGAGAACTGGCAGCGGCTAAGATACTTGAACTACGCAAGATCCTGGGAATAGATTAGGCCATACAAACGCATAATATACAAAAGGAGCAGGCCATCGCGGCTTGCTCCTTTGTTAATACACAAGGTATTGTACCTTAGTTTACCTTGAAGGTCTTATCACCTTTTTCGAAGAAGGCAATGATCTGTTTGGCGGCTGCGATGCCCGCATTGCTATTGGCTTCAGCGGTTTGTGCGCCCATCTTCTTAGGAGTGGCATAGATGCGGTCGGCAAACTGCTCGTTGATGGCGGCAAGATTGTCCGGAGCGACGTCTGTCAGGTAGCGGAAGCCTTTCTTTTCGGCAAAAGCTTTTAGCAGGCTATCTTCATCGATCACTTCCTTGCGGGCGGTATTGATCAAAGTAGCCCCTTCCGGGAGTAGCGATAACAGGCTCCAGTTAATAGACTTCTTGGTCTCGGAATTGGCAGGGATGTGCAGCGATACATAATCCCCAGTCTTGAAGATGTCTTCCACTTTGGTAAGGGGAGTGACGCCTTCTTTGGTCATGATTTCGGCGGAAAGATAGGGATCGTAAGCATATACATCCATCCCGATGCCTTTGGCCATTTTTGCTACATAACGGGCGATGTAGCCGAAACCGAAGAGCACTAACTTCTTGCCGGCAAGTTCGGTACCGCTCTTACCGTTGAACTTTCCTCTGGCCATATAGATCATCATACCGATGGCGAGTTCAGCGACGGCATTGGAGTTTTGACCAGGGGTGTTCATCACTACCACATCGTGCGCGGTGGCGCTTTTCAGATCTACGTTGTCATATCCAGCACCGGCGCGAACCACGATTTTTAGCTTCGGGGCAGCGTTCAACACAGCTTCATCCACGATGTCGCTACGAATGATGATGGCTTCTGCATCGGCTGCGGCGGCATGAAACTCGCTGACGTCCCTGTAGGATTCCAGAAAGCTATACTCGTATTTAGCCGCTTCCAGCTCGGCTTTGATCTTTGCCGCGGCTTCGGCAGCAAAGGGTTTTTCTGTGGCTACTAGTACTTTTGGCATTGTTGTCTCCATATCTTTATATTTTTGTGTGTTTTATTAGTCTCCCAGTGAAATACCCAGGCCTCTGGCTGTTTTCACCAGATTGCCCTCGGGATTTACCAGATTGTAGTTCTTGATGGCTTCAGCGATGGGCACTGCCTCAATGTTGGGATGGCGGTAGGCCACCATGTGTCCCCATTTCTTTTCCAGGGCCAGCTCGAAGGCCTTCACGCCAAATTGGGAGGCAAGGATGCGATCAAAGGCATTGGGGCTGCCACCTCGCTGTAAATGGCCCAATATGGTCTCTCTGATCTCGATGGGGCAACCCGCTTCACGTAGTTCGTGGGACAGGCGCAGACCCGCACCGCCAAGCTTGATCTTCATCGCGCCGGGAGTGTCGTTTTCAGAGAATGCCATTCCCCCGTCCAGAGGTTTGGCACCTTCAGCAATCACGATGTTGGCAAAGCCTCTGCCTCTATCCACTCTTTCATTGATGGTCTCCAGGACCTTATTGATGTCGTATGGTATTTCCGGGATCAGACATACCTCTGCCCCACCGGCGATGGCAGCATGCAGGGCAATCCATCCCGCATAACGTCCCATCACTTCCAGGATCAATACGCGGTGATGGCTGGCAGCGGTGGTTACCAGTTTATCCACCGCGTCTGTGGCTACATCCACGGCGGTCTGGAAACCAAAGGTAAAATCAGTGTCAGAAAGGTCGTTGTCGATGGTCTTAGGTACTCCGATGATGGGACAACCCAGTTCATAGAGGGCTTGCGAGATGCGCTGCGATCCGTCGCCGCCGATATTGATGATGGCGTCGATATTCTGATAGCGCAGGCGATCCATGAAGTCTTTGCTGCGATCCACTGTATCCCAGGTGCCATCCGCATTCATCACAGGCCAGGCAAAGGGGCCGCCTCGATTGGTAGTTCCGATGATTGTGCCGCCCATCACGTGGATCCCGGATACTTTATCGGGACTCAATTCCACCAGATGCATAGGGTCTCGCAGAATGCCGTCGAAGGCATCAATGGAGCCCAACACTTCCCAATTGTGCTCCTGCGAAGCACGCTTCACGATGGCTCGGATCACCGCGTTGAGGCCTGGACAATCGCCTCCGCCGGTGGCAACCAAGAGTCTCTTTTTCATTCATACTTCCCTTTTGAATCGCTGATGCATATACTGCCATGTCTTGCTTTTCTGTCAAGCAAATAAGCGGATGTTTCTACGCACATAGCGCAATTGTGGATAATAATGAGCAAGTGGATGAGCTCCGGGGACGGGGCAAACACTATATCAGCTATCAGGAACTATATCCGTGACGCGGTGCTTGAAGCGCAGATAGTCCCGCATGCTCATGATCGAAGCCAATGCCAGGAAACCCGCCGCGACATAGAAAACCGAGTTGATTCCCATTATCTTCAGCAAACTGAAGCCCAATACGGGCGCGATCAAGCCCCTGATCCCCGTCATCGTCACATGGACACTTTGGTACATGGAGGCATCCTCCTTTCCCGCAAAGAAGATGGAAGACATGTTCCAGGAGAGGTTTACGCCCGCCATGGCAATGCCAAAGATGGTGTAGGCAATGAAGACTATGATCACCGCCACCACCGATTCACCCGCCCAGAGTGATGATAACACAAAGAGAATGGGAAACACCATCAATAGCGCGAAACTGGCAGCGATGAAGCGGAAGGGATGCAGGCGGTCGTGAAGCTTCCCGATCAGGGGTGAGAGCACCAGCATACCCACTTGGGAGAGAATCCCCTTAGCCAGGAAGTTATTGGTATAGCTAAGCTGCAGCTTATCCACCATGTAGATGGGGATGATTGGTTGCATCATTATGTATCCCATGCCATAAATGGAGAAATCTCGTTCAAACGCGGCAAAAGCCTTGTTCTGCTTCATCAGGGTCAAGGTGCGTCTGATGGGATCGGTGAGGATATCCTTCAGCGGAATCCGATCCTTGCGGCAGGGTGGCTCACCGATTGGCTCATCGAGCTTGATCAGGGACAACAGTACGCTGCTGATAAAACCTGTGAGTCCGGTGAGTACAAGGATCCAACGGAAGTGTTCTTCATGCAGATCCAGGATGCGCCCAGCTACAAAGGTGACCGCGACCGATACGATCATCCCCAATGAGATCGTGTAGCCATACACTTTAGCGCGCCGCGAGTGATGGATATTCTTTTGATAGATGCTGTTCTGCGCGGGAATCAGGATGGAATTAGCAGAAAACAGCAATCCCAAGAGCACCAGGTATTCGTTCATCGTGGTTAGCCAGATGGCATAAACCAGAGTGAGACGACCAAAGACACCAGCAAAGAAGAAATAGCGGGACTTGTGGCAGGATTTTTCATAGAATCGCCCCCACCATATAGAAAAGAAGTTCGAGATCGGCCAGATCATAGTCATCAACATCAATTGCCAATCCTGGGCATCAAGCGCCTTGCGGGCGATGATGTCCTGCGTTTGAGATAATGACTGTACCACTCCATTGAACAGAGCGGCTATCAGCAACATGCCCGCAGTATTGCGTTCCAGCGGACTCAGAGACCTGAACTTCATGAAAACTCCTTCAGCAGATGCCAACGAATCTGATGATACTTTTGTGTCAAACAAAAAGCCTCCCCATCTGGAGAGGCTTTATTTGTCTTGGGTTTACTAACCTATTAGTACATTCCGCCCATTCCAGGATTGGGCATGGGAGCAGGAGCTTCCGGTTCCTTGATATCGGTAACGATGCACTCGGTGGTCAGGAACAAGGCGGCGATTGACGCGGCGTTTTGCACTGCACTGCGCACAACCTTGGCAGGATCAATGATCCCGGCCTTGAAGAGATCCTCATAGATACCGGTGGCTGCATTATATCCCATATGGATATCTTTGTAGCCTTTCAGTTTCTCTACTACCACGGCTCCTTCTTCTCCGGCGTTGGTAGCGATCTGGTAAGCTGGTTTTTCCAGGGCTTTTGCCAGGATTTCCACGGCCATTTTTTCTTCATGGGAGAGTCCTTTCATAGCTTTAAGAGCTTTTGCAGCCTGGATGAGGGTAACTCCGCCGCCGGGAACGATTCCTTCTTCCACGGCTGCACGAGTGGCATGCAGAGCATCATCCACGCGGGCTTTCTTCTCTTTCATTTCGGTTTCGGTAGCGGCACCGATGCGCAGAACGGCTACACCGCTGGAAAGCTTGGCAAGACGTTCCTGCAGCTTTTCCTTGTCATAATCGGAAGTGGTTTCTTCGATCTGAGCCTTGATCTGTTTCACGCGGCCATCAATGGCTTCCTGGCTGCCTGCACCTTCGCGGATAGTGGTGTTTTCTTTTTCCACGATGATCTTTTTGGCACGGCCCAGATCGGCCATGGTTGCGCTATCGAGCTTGCGGCCCATATCTTCGGAAATCAAGGTAGCACCGCTGAGAATGGCGATATCTTCCAGCATGGCTTTGCGACGATCACCAAAACCGGGAGCTTTCACGGCTACGATATTCAGGATACCGCGGAGCTTGTTTACCACGAGGGTGGCCAGAGCTTCGCCTTCGATGTCTTCGGCGATGATAAGCATGGGCTTTCCGGTCTGCGCCACTTCCTGAAGGATGGGCAGCAGGTCTTTCATCACGCTGATCTTCTTGTCATAGAGGAGGATGAAGGGTTCATCCAGTTCGGCGATCATCTTGTCAGGATTGCTGACGAAATAGGGAGAAATGTACCCACGGTCAAACTGCATTCCTTCCACTTTTTCCAGACCGGTATCGATGGATTTGGCTTCTTCGATGTTGATGATACCTTCTTTACCGACACTTTCCATAGCTTCAGCGATCAGTTTCCCAATCTCAGGGTCGTTGTTAGCGCTGATAGTAGCAATCTGTGCGATCTCACCATTGCTCTTGATTTCTTTGGAGTATTCATGGATCTTTTCCACGATTACTTTGCTGGCCTTTTCCAGACCACGTTTCAGATACATGGGATTCACACCCGCGGTTACGTGTTTCAGGCCTTCTTCGATGATGGCTTGAGCCAAAAGTGTTGCTGTAGTAGTACCGTCGCCGGCATTGTCATGAGTTTTTTCCGCTACTTCTTTGCAAAGCTGGGCACCCATGTTTTCAAATTCATCTTCCAGCTCAATCTCTTTAGCAATGGTCACGCCGTCATTGGTGATGATGGGTGAGCCAAATTTCTTGTCCAATACTACGTTTCTACCCCTGGGTCCAAGGGTAACTTTAACGGCATCCGCCAGTTTGTCCACTCCGTTCTTCAGAGAAGTACGTGCTTCGTGTGCATACTGCATTTGTTTTGCCATTTGGTTTTCCTCCATATTAATTAAAGTTTAGAAAATCATTCTTAGCAGTCACTCGTTCTGAGTGCTAATCTTATTATAGCCCGATTCCTGTCAAGTGCAAATTGTTTTTTGCCTTTGACATTCTCATTATTCTGGGCAGGGGGCGGAGATAGGTCCGCCCCTCTATGCCTCAAGACACTTCTATATGATTTCAGGACAGATAGGACAGCACTTTATTGGCTTTGCTGATGAAACTCTTCAGTTCATCACCGCTAAAGGCTTTCTGTTCCAGTAACGACAGATCGTGGATGTAGCCGCTGATTACCGATACTTCTTCGTTCTTCCCGGCTTTATCGAGATCCAGGAGCTTTTGGATTACTTCGTTTTCGGGATTTACCACCAGAGTGTGGTGTTTTAGCATACCGGATGACGCTCCGGGACGGGAGACCATATCCATATCGTGCCAGCGGCGCATGAACTCACTGAAGACTATCACGCCAGGGATATCCTTTGTCTTCAGGCTCTTCACTTCTACTTTCAGCTCGGTAAATGAGTGTTCTTCCATCATCTCTTTGATGGCCGCTTCGCCCAATTCGGTACGTACGGCATCGGGCAGTTCCAGCATATTGATCAGGGTCTGCTCTCCATCCTGCCTGATGAAAGGAGTAAGGGCTGTTGCCGCCACCGGGTATTTCTTGAGAAAGTCTTTGTAACTGTCTTTACTAAAGCTGGCTTCCACTTTTTGCCCCAACGCGCCGTAGAAGATCTTTTGCAGACGATTGATATCGGCTGCATCCAAAGCCTTGCTATCTTTATTTACGAGGATGTCATTCACCTCGCTATCCACGCGGACAAATTCCACTTTTTCCAGCTTGCTTTCCAGACGCTGGTAAAGATGAATATCCAGGGGGGAACTTTGGTAGATCACTTCCATGCCCTGTTCTTTCATCAGGTTCAGATAGCTCACCTGAGTATCTTCACTGGCGGCATACCAGATCTTCGTGGTATCACCACTTGCGGCATTACGTGCTTTGTACTCCTCCACGGTCAGATAATCTCCGGTGGCGGATTTGAAGATGGCGATATCCTTCATGGCGTCGAAGAAATCATCTTCCTTGAGCATGCCAAACTTGATGAAGGTATTGATGTCATCCCAGTATTCTTCGTATTTCTTGCGATCTTCCTTGAAGGTTTCGTTGAAGTGGTCGGAGACCTTTTTGATGATGTACTTGGAGATCTTTTTTACCTGCGAATCGTTTTGCAGGAAGGAACGCGAGACGTTCAACGGGATATCCGGGATGTCGATGCCACCTTTGAGCAAGAGCAGGAATTCGGGGATCAGATCTTCCAGGTTATCTGCTACGAACACATTGTTACAAAAGAGCTTCACTTCGCCTTTGAAGAATTCCGGTTCGTTGCGCAGCTTCGGGAAGTAGAGGATTCCCTTCAGATTGAAGGGGAAATCCACATTGAGGTGAATCCAGAAGACCGGCTCATTGTAGTCGTGAAATACCTCCTGATAAAACTTTACGTATTCCTCGCGCGTCACGTCCTTCGGTTTTCGGTTCCACAGGGCTTCGGTTTGATTGATCTGTTTGCCATCAAACATGATCGGCACAGGCATGAAGTTACAATAGCGCTCCAGGATTTCCTTTACCTTTTCTTCTTTGGCATAGTCCTCAGAGTCGCTGTTGAAATGAATGGTGATGGTGGTTCCCACTTCTTTGCGTTTTCCGGCGCTCATCGAGTACTCGGTGCTGCCATCGCATTCCCAAAACGCGGGAGTGCTGCCCTCAGCGTAAGACAAGGTATCGATGGTCACCTTTTCCGCGACCATGAAGGAGGAGTAGAAGCCCAGACCAAAGTGCCCGATGATGTTGCTCTGGACATCCTTGAACTTATTTACAAATTCCTCGGCTCCGGAAAAGGCTATTTGATTGATGTACTTCTTCACTTCATCAGCGGTCATGCCAATCCCGCAATCGATCACTTGCAGAGTCTTCTTGCTTTTATCCAGTTTGATCTCGATCTTAGCGTCATCAGCCTTAAAAGCTTCATCGGCATATTTGCGCTTGGATATGGCATCCACTGCATTTGAGACCAGCTCACGCAGGAAGATGTCATGTTGGGAATAGAGCCACTTCTTGATGATCGGAAAGATGTTCTCAGTGTGGATGCTTAGGGCACCCTTCTCATTCTTTTTGGCTGGCATACAAGTAACTCCTTGAGTGTATTATCTTATTCATGAGATATATTAAACGCAGCGGCGAATCTGTCAAGAGGATTTTTTAGCAGTCACATCAACTGAGTGCTAAATACGCTGCTGCATGTATGGGTTATCAAGTGAAAATGCAAGTAGTATCACAATAAAGTGACACCCCAAATGTCATACAGCCATCACTGTGACACTTAGGAATATGACTCTATCTGGTACAGATATGCTTAGTACTGCTTTCGGATATGCCTGATTCTCAAGGAATAGAGCAGTTGGAAAAACTCGCAGTGTGAGCGGGTAACTAGAAATGTGGAACAATATCAGAACTCTGAAAAGAGTCTTATGTTGCTCATGATACAGCGCATATCATAGATCATGCATATTCCAAAAGCAAGCTTGCAAGGTTGTATATTCTTGTGCCTATCTGTGGGAGAAGCCTATGTTTTGGATTCACATCGAGTAACCGAGAGTTATTAATGGCAATATCGGTTTTCGCAAAGTAGTCTATCTCATTGGAACCAGAAACACAGTTCGCATGGATAGCCTGATTGATAGCACTCTTGGAACATAATACAGATTCATTATCTTTAACAGAATCTGCATCTAGATAATGCAGCAAGAGCCAAATCTCAAAGCAAGGATTTGATATGGCGACATCGAAATTTCTTTGATAAGCATCATCTACAGTCTTCGCAAGATTGGCACCCCAACGGTCGGTATCAATAACCAGCCAGTATACATAGTGTGCTGATATATCTGATTCGTTTTTTCTGATTGTTTTCTGGAAATCTATCACATAACCAATAACTGAATCTGGGCTTGAATGGGTTGATTCCCTATCTATAACTCTAACTCTCGCTTGAGGGATATTGTAGAATGCAATAAATTCCTGGAAGTATCTCTGTTCAGTTACGCTACCTTCAGTAAATATGAAGACCTTTCTAGGAATAAGATTGCCAGCCTTTCTTGAGTACTTCATTCATCTCCCTCCTGACTTCTGATAACGGGTACTGCTCCATACAAGCCAGCCAAATAGGCTTTTTGTAGTAGTTTATCATTTCGAACTTTAACATAATCGTATAATGAGTAGATTTCCGAAGCTTTCTTATAGTTCTTTCTGACGAACCAGATTGAATCTCTTCTAATTAAATCAACATCCAAGAGTGTTGCATCATGGGTTGTAACGATCATTTGTGATTGATGATCTCTATTCGCCCTAAACAAGGTTTTTATAAACAACTTGGAAACATTAGAGTGCAGGCTTCGATCGAGTTCATCAACAAGCACAATTGCATCTTGAAGAACTAACGATAAAATTGGGATCAAATCAAACAGGCGATTGGTCCCGTCTGATTCTTCAGAAATCTTAAAACCGACTAACTCTCCGGTAGAGGGCATCTTATGTGAAATCTGTATTTTATAAGCTTCTCGGCTACCTTCTTGAAGACTAATGGAGTATCTATCATCTTGCTTTATGGTTAGGTTTTTTAACATATCCAAGTTCAATTTATCCCTAAGTTCAGCGGGTACTTTATCAAGAACCTTATCAGCATCAATCCTCTCCACACTAATATCGTCGATGCCAACATCGCATATGCTCATTAACCGTCTGTATTCATCTAGCAGATACTCATTATTAAGTAGTACATTATACGATTGAAGCTCGGTATCTGGATATATGACTAATATCTTCTTAAACCATTCGTACACATTCCGGAATATATCTACATTCCTGTCAATCAACTCAGTTAAATAAAGCTTGTTTTCAGGTGTTCCCTTTAGGATAAAACTCAGATATTCATCATCCCCATATTTCTTGTATTTCTCGCCGTATCTAATCTGATTCTTTGTTGCTTGATCGTATGTCCTCTCATAGATATCATGTTCCCCGGTTGAGTTGTTTTGCAAAAGCCACTCTCGAGTAATGGTATTAGCTTTTATCTCAAAACCAAATCGGTAGATGTTTCGATTAATCAACATCTCAAACTCAAAAAGACTCGGTTTCTTAGGACATTCGGGACAGAGCTTAAAATATGTCGTTCTACCTATAAGTGGATTGGGCTCTTGCAGTACAATTGATTTGGCATAATGGATTGCTTTGATCAGATTTGATTTTCCTGCAGCGTTAGGACCGAAGATAAAAGCTGACTTCAGAATATTGGGAATGTATCTGCTTTTCGATATCCAAAGCTGCTCCTTTAGATTCCCAACTTTCGATGCAAACAAATCCAAAGATGTTTTATCATTGAAGGATAGGCAATTGGCAACAGAGAATCTGATAATCATCTGGCATCTCCTTTGTGCACTTAGTGCGATAATTTCACATTAAGTGCATTAATATGTTAGCCCGATTTCTGGTCAAGTTTTTTTGTCAGTCTCTTTATCTGAATTACCTGATGTGATCTTGGCATTCCCCCAAATAAGTGGGCTTTTGTGCGGATAACTGATGAATGGTGCCATCTCTGGGGCGCTTGACTGCGAGCGCTCGTACTTCCATCTCCATGGGAGCTGTAACTGCTTCCATATCATCATGCCTACCGTTAAGCTGCACTTAGTGACTACTCCAGGGCTTTTTATACATCGATGTAACAGGTCAAACGCATCCACATTCTCCGGGGGATGGCGTCTTCTTGCCTTCTTGTAGTTGATACGCCCCTCAATCTCCGGTCGAACACCGGTCATAGGCTTGCATGACCGGTGTTCGACCGGCTAACTACATACGCGTGAGCCTGAAGATAGGTAGACGCTACCAATGATCAACCAAAGAGTAAAGGGATGAAGGAAAATCTTTCGCTGGCAGATCCACCGCATTCAATTCCCGGTATCATATGTCGCCCACAAGGGGATAGGTTCTATCGATCTCTTAAGCCAGAAGCTAGAAAAAAAGGAGTTGAATCAATTTTGTCACTTAGCTGTTATTGGCGTCTTTTTAGCATCATTATCAGTTTCTGGCATCCACAGCCCACAATTCACAACAGATTGCTGCTGGCATCGTATGGATAAGTCTGAATCATGGTTCGGGAAAACAAATCTTGGGCTGTTATCGGCATCAATATGTTTGAAAGTCTTGTGGTTGTTCACATCATGTCTTGCTTTTTTGGGGGATTACCAGGGATTTGAATCACTCCTGCTGTTTTGTCAAATGGCTGCCAGGATTTGACATTTCAGGTGTCACTTTATAGTAAGAACGCATAATTGTACCCTCCACAAATCCCCGAGCCGAGTTTTTACTTGACAGCATGTCAATTCTTTTTACAGTTGAACTGTAAACTAAAGCTTCAGGAGAGGAGCCCATGCCTGAGAAACTGTATCAGAAGATGCATGAATTCGTATCTGAACGCTTTGACATATCTCGTTTGTCAGATGTGTTAAAGGATCAGAAGCGCAGTCATTTGGTGGAGATCTGCGGAAAGTCCGGTTCCGGAAAGTCTTACCTGATAGCCCCCATCATTGCCGCGCTGGAGACATCTTATGGCGACGTGCGTTACTTTTCACCCCATCCCATGTACTTCAATCACTTTCCCGAGATCATCGGCATCCTCACTGCTTTGGATACACCGCAGCAGAGCGAGCTTTATGAGCTATATCTCCAGAAGTACCGTACTGGGCGCAAGTATGATTTCTTTTACTATCTGACCGAGCAATTGCTGCAGCGTGACTTGCTGCGTCCCATGGTTTTGATCATTGACGATTGCGATGTATTGGATCTTTATTGTCGAGACTTTTTGCAGTATCTGGTGCAATATGCTTCCGATAGCGGGGTGCAGATCGTTGCGCTTTCGCAGGTGCATCTCTTTCCCTTCTCCTCCGTGATCAATCTGCCCAGTCTGGGTGTGGAGGATCTGCAAAAGCTTTTAGGGCAGATGTTCCCCTCCGCCAATTTGAGTTACATCACCGAAGGTGAGATTTTGCACAAGATTACGGGCGGAAATCTGATGATCCTAGAGAAGATCTTCAGTGAGATGAAGGAGGGCAAGCCCAAGGGCGGTTTTGATCTCAGTCCATATCTGGAAAAGACTTATGATCCTCACGAGATCTATTTCCACAGTCTGGATGAACTGAGCAAGACCCAAATGGAACTGCTCACAGCAATGTATATCCTGGACGGTTTGAGTATGGAAATCATTGCAGAAGCTCTGGGACGAAAGAGTATCAAGGCCGATATGAACGTGCTGGACAGCGAGGGCTTAATCGCACAAGTGGAAGGCGAATGGGTGATCCAGAAAAAGGTGGCCTTCAAAAACTGGCTGGAAAGACGTGAGGACGATCATGCTCTGGGCGCGTACACCAAACTCGGGGCATATTTGAAGAAGAAACAGCTCCAGCCTCAAGTGCAGCTTCGTCTGAGTATCCTCAACAGCAGCATTCATCCTGATGTATATGAGCCCTTGCTAAATCTGTTTGAGAGTATGAGCGATGCCAGCAGTTCTCTGGCGATCTATGAATACATCCTGGGAATCAGCAAAAGTCCCAATGATCTGCTGAAGTACACTGCGCAGATTGCCAAATGCCACAGCGACCTCAGTCAAAAAGACAAGGCGGTGGATTATTATCGGCAGTGCCTGCATATCTGCACAGAGCACAATTTACCAGCGGAAGAGATCGTGTTTCAGCTCTCCAGCAATCTTTACGCAGTCAATTCCAGTAGCTTTGCCCTGGAAATCATCAAGAAGTACTCACCGGCAACCATCGATGCCTATTGGAAGGCGCGAATCCTGCTCTTGAAGGCGGACATCCTGGCGGAGAGCGAGAATTTTAACGAAGCTTTTGATACCCTGGATATGACCTTGCAAAGCATGAGCGCGGTGGAGGATCAACATCAACGCTATCTGGTGCAAGCCGAAGCCAAAAAGATCCGCGGTAAAATCCATTACTATATCAATGAATGGGATCAGGCGGAAGAAGCCTTCAAGGAATCGGAAACGATGTATGGCCTGGCCAATGATCACACCGGACTGGCCGCGATCTATAACAATCTTGGTGTGTTATATATGTTTCAAGGGGCTTGGGATAGCAGTGAAACTTACTTCCTGAAAAGCCTTGGACTGGAAAAGGATTATTACAATCTAAATGGCATCTCGGTGTGCTTCAATAATCTGGGTGGGCTGATGGACGATAAAGGCGATCCCTCACGTTCGTTGTATTACCTGGAAGAAGCTCTGAAAATCCAGAAACTGCTCTCAGAACCATACAATATCACCAATATCTACAATAACATAGGCGTTACCATGATGGATCACGGCGAATACGCCCGTGCTGAAGACGCTCTGAAGAAATCCCTGGAAACAGCCATAGAATTCAGCTTTTTCCGCAATACCATCGCGTCACTGAACAATCTGGGAGCACTGGCCTTCAAGAAAGGCGATTGGAAAGGCTCCATCGCGTACTATGAGCAAGCCATCAAACGCTCTGAGGAAAACGCCTTTGGTGAAGGGCTGCTGCGGTCTTACAACAATCTGGGCGAGGTGTATGAAAAGAGCGGAGAGCTGAATCTGGCTTATGATCTATACTTTAAAGGCTTGGAACTACTGCCCACAGTGAGCGATGATTACATCAAGGCCGAACTTCACGGTAATCTGGGCTCGGTGCTTACCAAGCTGCATAAGTTTAAGGAAGCCTATCGCTATCTGATGGAGAGTTTCGATTTCTTCAAGGCCCTGGGTGCCCGCGACAAGATCATTGAAGGCTGCCAGAATCAAGCTTATTACTTCATCCTTACCCGCAATGCCGAAAGTGCCGACTATTTCATCAATGAAGCGCATAAGATGGCCACGGAACAGCAGAATGATTTCGGCATCGGCTGGACATACTATCTGCGCGCGCTCCTGGAACGCAAGAATCTGGACAGTGCCAAGAACTATCTGGACGAGGCGATCAAGCTTTTTGTGGCATCGGGAAATCATTACGAGCTTTCACTGGCGAATTACGAATTGGCTGGCGTGTTGCTGGAAATGAAGGAATGGGAACAAGCGCTGCAGATACTAAAGAACAACAAAAAGATAATCCAACAATACGGATCCATCAAACTGCTGGAACAAAATGACATACTGATGCAGCGCATATCCCGCGAGTTTTCTTCGCAAATGCAGGAAGTGAAGTTTGAAGAAAACCTGCTCAATCAATTCTATGAGATCACGCAGAAACTGAATACTATCACCGACCTGGATCTGATCATGGAGCAATCCCTGGGCAGCCTGATCGAAATCTCCGAAGCCGATGGCGGCATCCTCTGTCTGCATAACAACGGGCCTTTACCCGACGCCTGGGAATACAAGCTCTTCAAAAACTTCTCCATAGAGGACGCGGATTACGACACGATCATGAATCTCTGCGCCAAAGTGCACAAAGATAACGCTCTGGAAAATTACAAGCAGCCGCATTTTGCGCCTCAGTACAATAACATCCTGCTGCTTCCCCTATCTATCCGGAAGAATGCTCTGGGAGTGGTGGTGCTCTTTTGCAAGAGCGGTTCGCACTACTTCAGCGAGCGCATTATCAATCTGCTCTCCGCTTTGTCCAATCAGATCATCGTGATCATCGAGAATATCCGCAGTGCTAATCTGGAAAAGACCCATGCCACCATTCGCGAGCAACTGCACGAGGGCAATCTGTATGCCAATATCATCGGTAAAAGCCCGGAGATGTTGAAGATATTTGAGATCATCGAAAAAGTGAAGGATACGCCCACTACGGTGCTTTTGGAAGGGGATAGCGGTACTGGTAAGGAATTGATCGCTCGTGCCCTGCATTATAGCAGCAACCGCGCTAACAAGGCTTTTGTGGCCCAGTATTGCGGTGCTTTGCCAGAAACACTGTTGGAAAGCGAGCTTTTCGGACACGTAAAGGGCAGTTTCACCGGAGCCGCCTACGACAAAAAGGGACTCTTTGAGATAGCTGACGGCGGTACCTTTTTCCTGGATGAGATCTCGGATATCAGCCAATCCACACAAGCCAAGCTACTGCGTTTCCTGCAGGAAGGCGAGGTGAAACGGGTAGGCTCCACCAAGACGGAAAAAGTGAATGTACGCGTGGTTTGTGCTACCAATGTCCCGCTTCTGGACAAGGTGAATAAGGGGGATTTCCGTCTGGATCTCTACTATCGGCTAAACGTGATCCGCATTCAGGTTCCTCCGCTTAGGAACAGGCCTGGGGACGTTCCGCTACTTGCCATCCATTTCCTGGATAAATACAATAAACGCATGGGCAAAGACGTACTCGGCTTTAGCTCTGAGGCGATGAAGACACTGGAAAACTATGAGTTCCCTGGGAATGTACGCCAGCTGGAAAATGAGATTGAGCGCGCTGTGACCCTGGTGGAAGACAATACTTTTATCTCTCCGGCTGATTTCTCCGAGGAAGTACATCGCCACATCGAACACAGCCGCACCATTGATTTGCTTAGTACCAAGAAATCACTGAAAGAGGCTGTCGAAGAACTGGAGCGCAAGATGATTACCGGATGCATGGAGCGCTACGCTTGGAATCAAACTCAGGCTGCCAGGGAATTGGGGCTGTCGCGTCAGGGATTGATCAAGAAACTGCAACGCTACAATCTGTATCGGGACGAGGAATGAAGCTTTCTGAATTGCTTGACTTTGTGGCCCTGGATATTGAAACTACGGGGCTATCCGAACAAAAAGACGAGATCATTGAAATAGCTGCCATCAGGTTCAAGGGTGGGATCGTAACTGAAGTGTTTGATAGTTTCGTGCGTCCCAAGGGCAGAGTCCCGAAGTTCATTCAATTCCTTACCCATATTTCAATGGAACAGCTTACTTCTGCACCAGATTTGAAGGATGTACTGAGTAAACTAAAGCAATTCGTGGGTAAAAGCCCGTTGGTGGGGCATAACATAGCCTTTGACTTGGGATTCATCAATCACAACCTGGTGATGACCGGTGATTTCCCTTTGCTAAACGAGCGGTGGGATACCGCTGATGTTTCCCGGATCTACTATCCTTTTACCACCGATCACAAACTGGGGACGATGGTTCGCTATTGCGGCATCTCTCTGGAAAACGCACATCGTGCTGATGCTGATGCCACGGCTACCGGATATTTACTGCTAAAGATGGCAGACCACATCACCGAAAACTATACTATGGTTACCAATTCCCGGATTATATCTCTGGCCCGGATGGCGCAATTGGAGAGCTGTGGTTTTTTGGAACTGGTGCTGGAGCATCAAAAGGCAACTGCAATATCCGCTCCTCCTACAACGAAAGTGACGAGTCCCTATTTCAACTTGATCGATAACAGCATCCCCGCCACCCAAAATCCAGCCATCGATTCGGTGTTTGGAGAAGACGGACTCTTTGCCCACTGCTTTCCCAATTTTGAGTTTCGTAACGGACAGGTGCAGATGGCAACCGCAGTGGAAGGAGCTTTCAAAAAGAGTGAACATCTGGTGGTGGAAGCCGGAACGGGCGTGGGGAAATCCTTTGCCTATCTGGTGCCATCCTTGGAGTTTGCCCATCGTAACAAATCCAAGGTAGTGGTATCCACAAACACCAAGAATCTTCAGGAACAGCTGTTCTTCAAGGATCTGCCCCAGCTCAAGAAGATCCTGCCGGTACCCTTCAAGGCAGTACTGGTCAAAGGGCGGGAAAACTATATATGCGAGCGGCGCTGGGAAGAGATGGTTACGCAAAGAGAGCTAAGTGCCTGGGACGCCCAGTCTTTGCTTCATCTCTA
Organism: Candidatus Cloacimonadota bacterium; assembly: GCA_023392795.1. Lineage (GTDB taxonomy): Bacteria > Cloacimonadota > Cloacimonadia > Cloacimonadales > Cloacimonadaceae > UBA5456. The sequence continues at coordinate 5,412 of JAEWNJ010000024.1, read as the reverse complement.
CATCTGGAAAATGCACACGCTAACCGGGGATGTATCGGAAAACTCATCCTTCGATCGCAGCCGTTATAGCATCACCTGGCATAAAGTATGCTCAGACCGCTATCTCTGTGGCAATCGCAAGTGCATGCATTACAAGAAATGCCATGTCATGAACCTACGCAAGGAGATCGAGGATGCCTCGGTGGTGGTGGCAAATCATGCTTTGTTGCTGTCCGACCTACGCATGGAAAATACCACTCTGGGTGAATACAAATATCTGGTGGTGGACGAAGCGCACAATCTGATGGCTTCTGCTTCCAAGCATTTGGGTTCCTCTCTTTCGTACACCGATGCGATTGTGCTGTTCAATCAGCTATCCTCATCCTCAAAGAAATCACGCAGCGGATACCTGAGTCAGCTTGCCAAAGCTTTGGAAAAGTCTGTGCTTACCGAAGAAAAGAAGAATCAGCTTGGCAGTCAGGCAGAGCACCTGGCAAAGGTGATCGATACGGCAAAAGCCCCTTTGATGGATCTCTTTAATATGGCCTCCGCCAAATGCAGCGCGGCTAATAGCTATAACAAGCTGCGGATCAAGACTGTGGATGAGGGGGGGGATATCTTTCATCTCCTGGATACCTTCGGCCGCTGTTTCAAAGATATCATAAATGCCACTCAGGCTTTGCACAATATACTCAGCTCCATGGAAAGCAAGCAGGTTCCGGCCTATGAACAGCACATGGAAAATCTGGACGCTTTTGGGATGCGTTTGCGTGAAATGGAAGGGGTGATCCTCACCATTCTCAATCCCGATCTGGAGAACTTCGCGCTGTGGATCGAGAATAACCCCAAGCCGGATCGCAACGTCCCCGCGGCTGTATTAAATTATGCTCCCGTGGAAGTGAATAGCTACCTGTGTAAAACGTTGTATGAAGACGTGCCATCCATCGTTTTCACCTCAGCCACTCTGGCCATCAGAGGATCTTTCAAGTATTTCATGAATCAGTCTGGACTGGGCATGCTGACTGAGAAGAATGTAGTGCAAACGATCGTGGATTCTCCCTTTGATTATGATATTCAGTCCAAGCTGTTGATCGGGGGATTTCTGCCGGAACCCAAGGACAAATTCTTCCCAAATCAGGCCCTGAACTGCCTCAAACAGATATTCCAAACAGTGGATGTGGGCACCATGACTCTTTTCACCTCTTACCGGGATTTGGATGCCGCGTTTGACTTTGTGGCGGATGATCTGTATCACAGTTCTCGTTCCCTTTTTGCACAGGGCAAGGGAGGCAGCCGCAGCAGCATTCTGGAAGAGTTTAAGCGGGCAAAGAACGCGGTATTGCTGGGCACATCATCTTTTTGGGAAGGGGTGGACGTACAGGGTGAATCGCTATCTCTCCTGATCATCTACAAGATACCTTTCCAGGTGCCTTCTGAGCCCTTGGTAGAGGCATACATTGACAAATTGGAGCGAGACAACAAGGATTCATTCATGCATTATATGTTGCCCAATGCTCTGCTAAGAATCCGGCAAGGCTTTGGTAGATTGATCCGATCCACGAGCGATCGGGGATTGGTCCTGATCCTGGACAGCCGCGTATCGAAGAAATACTATGGCAGCTTCTTCAAGGAGATATTGCCTGGTAAACACATTGACCTGAAGAGTGAAGTGCAAATGCTGGACGAGATTACGAGGTTTTTCAAGTGATAAAGAACATCTTGAGTAAAGCTTTTGGTGAGCTGATCGATAGGGGTGAACTGATCTTCGACGAGCTGATGTCGGAGCACACGAGTTTCAAGATCGGCGGACCGGCGGAAGCTTTTGCCAGCCCTTCATCGATCAGAGACCTGGCCAGGCTACTGAGATTTTGCCTTGAGCACGAAGTGCCGTATATGATGCTTGGCAAAGGCAGCAATCTTTTGGTGAGCGATGAAGGCATCCCCGCCGTAGTGATCTCGATGGATAGATTTACCACGATCACCCGCGATGAAAACTATGTATCCGCATTTGCCGGTGTTTCGCTGCGTGAGTTGTGTGAATACGCCCAGAAAGAGGGCCTGGCGGGATTGGAGTTTGCCTGTGGGATCCCTGGATCCGTGGGTGGAGCCGTGTTTATGAATGCCGGAGCGTACGGAGGCGAGATCAAGGATGTGTTATATTGCAGCAAATGTCTGATCCCCAAAGTGGATGAATTGCAGGGCGATTATCCCGTGAAACATCTGAAAGCCGCGGAACACTACTTTGGCTATCGCTCCAGCGCTTTGCAAAAGCAGGGAATGATCGCCATTAGCTCGGTGTTCAAGCTGGTGGCAGATGATCCCCAGTCCATTCTGGGACGAATGCAGGATCTCGACAGGCAGCGATGGGACAAACAGCCGATGGATCTACCCAGCGCGGGGTCTGTGTTCAAACGACCGGAAGGCCATTTTACCGGTAAACTGGTGGACGATTGTGGCCTCAGAGGATTTCGCATTGGTGATGCCATGGTCTCAGATAAACACTGCGGATTCATCGTAAATGTAGGTGCGGCCACTGCCAAAGAAGTAATGCAGGTTATCAGAAACGTACAGGACACTGTATTTCAACGCTTTGGTGTGCATCTGGAAACGGAGATCCGCATGATCGGAAAGCTTTGATGAAGAGAACCTGGCTGGCTCCGCTGCTCTTCAGCATGATTATCCTCGCCCTGTGGCAATACTTGAGTGCCCGGGCTGTAATCGCCTTTTGGATAGTACCTTCCCCGCTTAGCGTGCTAAAGGTTTTTCCCCGGCACTATCCACTGATACTCCACCATCTGGGACCCACTCTCATCTCAGCACTCAGCGGCCTGTTGATCAGTGTCCTGGCGGGAGCTCTCACCGCTGTGCTGATGGATACCTCCAAACTGGTCCGGCAAATCCTTTATCCCTATCTCGTGGTATCACAAACCGTGCCCATCATTTCGATCGCGCCGCTGATCATAATCTGGTTTGGCTATGGCATATCCGCGAAGATCTTCACAGTGGTCTTGGTATGTTTTTTCCCCATCGCACTGGGTTTGTATGATGGATTTCAACAGGTGAGCGTGGACCAGCTAAGACTAATGAAAGCTTTTGGTGCATCTGGATTCAAGACCTTTCGCTATCTGAAGCTGCCAGCAGCACTACCGGGATTCTTTACCGGGCTCAAACTGGCGGCCACCTATAGCGTGATGGGTGCAATCATTGGGGAATGGCTGGGCGGAACGGCAGGGCTGGGGATTTACATGACCCGCGCCACCAAATCATTTCAGACGGATCAGGTGTTTGCCGTGATCCTCTGCGTGATTGCCCTCTCAATGGCGCTGTTTGGACTTATCGCAATACTGGACAGATACTTCCTTAGCTGGCGCTATCAGCATCAGGACGAATATCTGGAACCTTCCTCAAACTGACGACCTAGCCAATGTGTGGTGGTTATCCTTCCACTGCAATCAGCGCAGTCTTCTTCATGAAATCAAGTTTTCCCTGGCTGTTACCAAGCGTGAATCATAAACCCAACTGATTGCACAATAACACTATGCAGGATGATGGAGCGGACACAAGTGACTGTCTGGTTTATTTTTCTCCTGATTTACCGGGATGGCCAGTGGAGGGAAAACTCTATCCCGCCGCTCGCGCTAATCCGAAATGAGTCATCGGGATGATTCACCAGATTAAATGCGTTCAAACCAATCTGGGGGGTTATACTAAGTATACCCGCTTCATGGGAATAGTTCAGACTAAGCCCTCCACAAAAGATGTTATGTGAGCCATAATCAAAGCGCTTGAAAACAGGGGCATCAAAGATAGGACTTACATTATGACGCGCATATGAATCAAAGCGTGCCAGGTTGCCGTCAACCACAAGGTTCAGACCGGTTTTTCTATGGCTACAGATAAGAGCAATTTGGGCAAACACGGCCTTGGATTCTTGCTTGCCATTCGTTCTACCCCAAAATGGTTCGGTGGCTGTGTAACCAGGCCGGAAATCGTTCATAGTGTAGCCGATTGAAGGCTTTAGAGCTAATGTCCACTTATCGTTGTTCAGCAATAGCTGTTTAACGCCAGCCATGCCAAACATGGCAGTATTTGCGTCTTTAGACCGATAGTACATCTGCAGATTAAACTCGGTTTTGTTCCCCAGCCCCAAGCCTAAACCGATGATGGAAACACCTGGTATGTCATCAGTCATACCCGGGTCGTACCAGAGATTATCTTCATATACGCAGCATCCCAGGTTCAAGAGAGAGCTTTGCTGCAGATTAATCCGCAATTTATAAATCTGAGTATCCTCAAAATTGGAGACAGGGATGAAGGTGCCAGCACCCAGCGGCAAGAATATAATCAACGACAGGAATACCAAGATGTTTTTCATATCCTTACTCCTTTAGTCCTCATTGTGGCGATACAGATCACAAAGAAAAACAATCTTCGTACCAGCTCGATTGATGCTGGCGCTATGGATGTTTCGCAGGTTGTAGTTATCTTCAGTAGTGATCAGTACTATTTGTTTGCCACCACCATTCAGGTCGTGGAGATACAAGGCTGTGGAATCGAAATACAGGAGCTTGTTGTGATCTTCATTCAGGCTGATTTGGAAAGGTAAGGGATACTCTGCGGGGCTCATCGCAAAATCGACTTGATCCAGATCTGTGCTGCTTCCCGTAGCCGCGTCCACCAGGATCATGTGTTCGCCGGCGTCGAAGCGATTTGTGGTAATGAACTTACCATCCGTGCTGATCGGATAAAAAGCCCGCACGTCGTTACTGCTGGAATTTAGAGGGTAGAGCAAGCTGTCAGATTCCCCCAGGCTGTTGCATAGCCTGAATTCACGGGGCGTCAAATAGACTATCTTGTCGATTGCTGAGAAGTAAAACGCATTTGTACAGTTTGCTGGCAAATCGACAATGGAGTGAAACTCATCATCGGAAAGCGTCCATTTAAACAGATTCCCAGATTGGAGCACAGATATCTGGTTGGAATAGGGCAAGCCACAGTAGTTAGCAACCGAGTCCACGAACACTGAAAGGGCATTGTCCGAGTGACTGATGCGGTACAAATTTATGCTGGAGTTTAAAAAGCTAGAATCAATACTCATATTCTGATGCAGATTGATGTTTGGGTGATAGTCCAGGTCAAAGTAGGGTTCCAGCTTCCTTGAAGCCGGGTCGTAGATCTGCACGCCATCTTTCGTGTACAATAAAACATCGTCGTTGCTACAATACTGCAGCTTGTATCGATAGCTGGGAGGGGTCATATATCCATCCATGGAGTATTGGGTGGAGGCAAGTATCCGAAAGCCACTGCCATCCACATTTACTTCGCAAAGATAGTTTTTGAAATCCCTGTCTTGCTGGTGAATAGAGCAAGCTTGGATCATTACAACGGTAATGAAGAGAATTATCAGCATCCTTGTCAATGCCAGCTTTCTGA
>JAEWNJ010000007.1 GCA_023392795.1 Candidatus Cloacimonadota bacterium | reverse complement strand
CCGATGAAAAAGGCAATCTCACCCTCAAGGTGGGAGATGTTCTCAAGGGCTACGTAGTAGATCAGAATGATCAGGGCTACGTTGTCGGCAAAAGCCTCACCAAGCAGTACGTGGATAAACAATCCATCCGCGATGCTTACGAAAAGAAGATACCGGTCCAAGGCAAAGTATATTCGGTCACCAAAGGCGGATTCAATGTGGATATCCTGGGTGCCCGCGCTTTTTGTCCCGTATCTCAAATCTCTGCTCGTCCCGTAGAGGATACTACTGTATTCATCGGCAAGAGCATGGATTTCATGGTGATTGAGTGCTCGGAAAACTGTCGCCGGATCGTGGTTTCCCACCGTCAGTTGGCAGAACAGGAAGCCGCAGAAGCCAGAGCTGAAGCTTTGACCAGGCTTTCCGAAGGCGCTACCGTATCCGGAAAAGTAATGCGCATGACTTCATTTGGCGCATTTGTGGATCTCGGTGGCATTGAAGGTTTGATGCACGTTTCCGAAATTTCATGGCAGCATGTGATCAAGCCGCAGGATGCTCTCAAGGTCGGTCAGGAGATCGAAGTGAAGATTCTCTCCATCAAGGGAGATAAGATCGCCCTTTCCATGAAAGCCCTGCAGGAAAACCCCTTCATCAGTGCCCTTTCTGAGATGAAAGAGGGCGACGAAGTGAATTGCCGCATTTTGCGTTTACACAATTTTGGCGCTTTTGCCGAACTCAAACCCGGTGTGGAAGGCTTGATCCCCGTCTCTGAAATGAGCCGCAACCGTAATATCGCTCACCCGCGCGAAATCCTCAAAGAAGGTGATTACGTCCAAGTTCAGATTCTGCGCATCGATTCCGACACCCAGAAGATTTCCCTTTCCCTGAAAGCCCTGCAGCCCGATCCTTGGGAGAATATCTCCGAAGTGATCAAGCTGGAAGAGCCCTTCGAAGGTACTGTGGAATCCTCTACCAATTTCGGCGTCTTTGTTACCATCAATGATGGCATCACCGGCCTGCTGCCCCGTTCCAGAGTTCGCAAGACTGACGAATTCAAAGGTGGCGACAAGGTTACACTCATGGTTACCGCGCTTGATCGCGAGAATCATCGCATCACTTTGGATTACACCGATCGTACCCCGGAAGAAATTGCCGCAGCCAGCCGTCCTCGCAGTGAAGATCGCGGCCCGCGCGATAGCAGCTCCCAAAGCAGCTTTGGTGGCAATCGTGGCGGCGGAGATTATCGTGATCGCGGCGATAGCTATGGTGGCGGACGTCGTGGCGGACGCTCCCGTGGCGATGATGAATGGCGCAAGTATGCCAATCAGAAAGCTGCCCCTTCGGAAGATAATCCTTTCAAAGACCTGTAGACAATGGCTGAAAATCAGTTTATAAAGCTTCGCAAAGAGAAGCTGGAAAAGATCCGTGCCCTCGGCATCGATCCCTATCCATCCTCCAGCGAACGAACCCATAAAATTGCTGAAGTGCTGGAGAACCGCGAAAGCTGGATCGAAGCAGCACAGACCGTTACTCTGACGGGGCGGCTGATTGCCATGCGCCGTCAGGGTAAGATCGGTTTTGGCAATATCGAGGACGCCTCCGGGAAAATCCAGATATACGTATCACAAAGCGAATTGGGCGAGGATAACTACGCCGTTTTCAAGCTCTGTGATCCCGGTGATTTTGTGCAGGTTACGGGCACTTTGTTCAATACTCAAGCGGGTGAATACTCCCTGAAATGCATCGTTATCAAGCTCCTCACCAAAAACATCCGTCCCCTGCCCGCCGTCAAAGAAAAGCAGGTGGATGGCAAGACTGTGCGCTATGATGAATTTGCCGATATCGAATTGCGCTATCGTAAACGCTATCTGGACCTCCTGCTCAATCCAGAACACCGCAAGGTCTTCGAGCTCCGTTCCCACATCGTTTCTGCCATTCGCAGATTCATGGACGGCCGTGGCTACATGGAAGTGGAAACTCCGATTCTCCAGCCGCTCTATGGCGGTGCCAATGCCCGACCCTTCATCACCCATCACAATACTCTCGATGTGGATCTTTACCTGCGCATCGCGGTGGAGCTCTATCTGAAACGCCTGATTGTGGGCGGCTTTGAGCGGGTGTACGAGATCGGTAAGAACTTCCGTAATGAAGGCATGGATCGTACACATAACCCTGAGTTCACCATGCTGGAATCCTATGAAGCCTATTCCGATCTGAATGGCATGATGAACCTGGTGGAAAGCATGATTCACCACCTGGCCAAGAACGTGGTGGGCAAGGATACCTTTGTCTATCAGGGACATGAGGTCCAGCTCACACAGCCTTTCCGCCGTGCCGCGATGGCAGATCTGGTGTCAGAAGCCACCGGCCTCAATGTGCTGGAAGCCTCCGAAGCGGATTTGAATGCCTTTTGCCAAAAGCATAAGCTGGAAATCCCTGCCGGTAGCGCCAAGGGTAAACTGATTGCCTTATTATATGAACATTTCGTAGAACATAAACTCATCCAACCGACTTTTGTCTGCGATTTCCCCAAAGAGATATCTCCTCTGGCCAAGGCCAAGGCAGGCAATCCTCTACTGGCAGACCGTTTTGAATTGATCATCGCCGGCAATGAATTTGCCAATGCCTTCAGCGAACTCAACGATCCTCTGGATCAGCGGGAACGTTTGGAAGCTCAGGCAGCCCTGCGCGCTATGGGCGATGATGAAGCAAACGTGGTGGATGAAGACTTCCTGGAAGCTCTGGAATACGGTATGCCCCCCATGGGAGGCCAGGGTATCGGCATCGACCGCCTGGTGATGCTGCTAACGGAGAATGATTCAATCAAGGAAGTGATTTTATTTCCGCAAATGAAACCCGAGACTTGAGAAACAAAAAACCCGAACTGATGTTCGGGTTTTTTGTTTGGTTAGTGGCGACTTCGCCGCGAGAGGGGTGCCTGCGGCACGAAATGGGCGACTTCGTCGCGAGATGGGCTCCTTCGGAGCGAAATGGGTTGCTTCGCAACGAGATGGGCACTACGTGCGAGATGGGTCGCGATGCGACGAAATTGGCATCATCGAGCGTGAGAGAGAAGGTCTTAGGTTTTCTTAGGCTCTTTTAAACGTTCGTGAACCACTCTCATAAAGCCCAGTAGCAGCTGTTTCGTTTGCACAAGATTGTTTGTAAGCTGCTTAGTTTGGGCTGGATCTTGCACAAATTCCAGCATAATGGCAATCTCTAGTTGTGTTTCCAGCTCAATCAATGAACCTAATGCAATGTTTAGAAAATTGTGAAGTTCTTTGTCTGTTCTTCTGCCACACCCTTCCGCAAT
>JAEWNJ010000105.1 GCA_023392795.1 Candidatus Cloacimonadota bacterium | reverse complement strand
CATGAAAATCTTGACAGATAAAGGGACTGGGATTTGCTTTGCCAGACCTGAGCAGAGGCTCTGCCTGGCTCAGGACCCAGAAAAAAACATAGGAGACACCATGCACAAATACTATATCGCTGCCGTCGAATTTCCCACGATCGCGCTGGCATTACTTTTGATATGGGATGGATTTGGCCTCAGCGGCTGGATCGGTCTGGAGGCATTGTTTGGCTTGTTCCTGGCCTTTGTGGGGTTCGAATTGCACCTTATCTATCATCGTAAAGAACGGGAAGAAAAGATGCAAAAGAAGGCAGAAACCCAGAAAGCTCATACTCAACACTAGCATTATCTACGCGTAAAGCAAACCGAAAGCAGGTGATGCATGCCAGCAGGGGGAATCAGCTATTCCAGATTATTGCCCCATAGTGGCGCAATCCGGGTATCTGGATGAGGAGTATCGCTGGATGGATGCTGTTCGCGGCCATCTTGACTGTGAAACGACGGGGCAGCGGTAACTAAAAAACGCCACACGGTGAAGACGATAGTGAATTAGCTATAGAACCTATGAAGAAGAGCTTGATCCTGGCTTTGACGATACTGATCAGCCTGATTGGCGGGCTGACGCGGGCTTATGCCCAAAGGGTGGTGCTGAAAGTCTTTGAACTCCCCGATCCCCGGCATACAGATGCTTATAGCAAAGCAAACATGGCGGTGGTAAAGGCTTTCCGGCAGAAGTACCCTGAGATCGAGCTCCGAGCCTTTGCCGGCATCAAGATTGAGGGCATGGATCTGGATTCTGGTCCGCTGCTGGCTATTGCGGGCGGCGTAGCTCCGGACATCCTGTATGTAAACTTCCGCCAGAGCGACACTTATATCCAAAACAATCTGCTGTACCCCCTGGATGAATTCATCAGCGAGGAAAGCCCCGAAGCAATGGACCTGCGGGTGGAAAAGCCAGTCTGGCAGGTGATCCGCCGCAAGAAGAAGGGTACAGAGGAAGAAAAGATCTGGGCTCTGCCCTATGAGACTCTGGTGCGCGTACTGATGTACCGCAAAGACCTATTTAAGAAGGTGGGGCTGAATCCCAATCTTCCTCCTGCCAATTGGGAAGAATTTGCCGACTATGCCAGGCAATTAAGCGATCCTGCAAGCGGTATCTATGGAACTGTGCTGGCTATTGGCCCACAGGCTTCGTATGACTGGTTGCCCTTTTTGTGGGCTGCCGGAGGTGATGCTGTGCACTTTGATCCCGTGAAAGAGGAATGGCGTGCCAGCTTTGCTTCTCCCGCCGGAGTGACAGCTATGGAGTATTACCTGCGGCTTGCCACCGAGCCCTGGCGGGATAAGAGTGGTAAAGCTCAGCGCGGTTACGCTCAGCGGGATGGTGATTGGGGGCATATGTGGAGCGATGGCAGGATCGGCATGCGCATGGATTATCTCTCGCAGCAAAATATGGGGGGCAGGTACGATCCCAATTTATACGGTTTTGCCCCCAGTCCGTCTGGCCCTTCAGGACGAGGTGGCAGCGAGATCAATTGCCGCATGATGGGCATCTTCAGTGGGGCGGGAATTACCAATAACGCCGGATTGGGAACTCGTGATCCTCAGCTTGTGCGAGAAGCCGCCTGGAAATACATCCAGTTTTACGATAGCGAAGAAGCCCGGCAGATCAGGCTGAAAGTGATGGTGGAAAACGGTTATGGCCGGATGCAGAACCCCGTGTTTCTCAAGCGTTACGGTTATGAAGACTATCTGCGTTATGCTCCCTCCGGCTGGCTGGAAACCTTTGAAACCGCGATGCGAGAAGGTAAACCGGAGCCATTTGGCGACAATTGTCAGAAAGTATATGAGTTTATGACTTACCCTCTGGACGAACTGATCGGATTGGAGCTTTCGGGACGTCTGGGCAGCGATCCCGAGTCCAGGAGGGCAAAGATCGCCAGCGTACTGGCCGCAGCCGAAACCCGCACCAATGCCCAGATGATCGGTACAGTACCGGATGCGGTAAAAGCCAGGCGCGAACGGCTGGCCGCAGTGGTGGCAGGCTTGATCATCTTTGCCTTTGTCTTCACTCTGTGGCGGGTATGGAAGATCCTGAGTACAGAGCAGAAAAGTCAACGGCGCATGAGCGGCAGATATATGTTTTGGACCGTATTGTTGCTGGCTCCGGCGCTGATCAGCATCTTTATCTGGAAGTATGTGCCGATGATCTCCGGCAGTGTAATGGCGGTGCAAGATTACAAGCTGGTGGGGGCTTCGCCCCTGGTGGGCTTCGCCAATATTGCGGAAGTGCTGTATGATCCAAGCTGGTGGGCATCCGTGGGCAAAACCCTGCTTTACATGGGTTTGTCGCTTGGCTTCGGCTTCGTTCCGCCGATCATACTGGCGATCATGCTGCAGGAAGTAAGCCACGCCAAATTGCTCTACCGGGTGATCTATTACTTGCCGGCAGTGATCAGCGGCGTGATCGTGATCTATCTGTGGAAATTGCTCTACAATCCGGGTGACGCCGGAGCTTTGAATCAAATCCTGATGGCATTGGGATTGCCAAAAAGCCGCTGGATTCAGAATGAATCGCTCGCCATGCTCTGTGTGGTGATTCCCAGCGTGTGGGCTGGCATGGGGCCGGGCAGCCTGATCTATCTGGCGGCGCTCAAAAACATCCCCAACGAACTGTATGAAGCTGCGGAGATCGATGGCGCGGGGTTTCTGGCCAAAATACGTTACATCGTGTTGCCCAGTCTGAAAGCGCTGATCATTATCCAGCTCATCGCCGCTTTCATCGTGGCTGCGCAATCCAGCGACTTCATCCTGGTAATGACCTTTGGCGGGCCCAATGAAGCAACCAAGGTGGCAGACCTGATGATCTTTGAGAAAGCCTATCTGTATCTGAAGTTTGGCCTGGCGACCACCATGGCGTGGATGCTCAGTCTGCTGTTGATGGGCTTTACAGTATTGCAGATCAAATACATCTCGCGCATGGAGTTCCGCGTGGCGAAGGATGGCGATCAATGAGCATTATCGGCAAGGTGGGACGCCGCAGCAGAAAGGTGAGGCTGCTCAATTCATTGCTTCATATCACGCTGATTCTGGGCGCGATCACCATGATCTATCCCTTTATGCTGATGGTATCTTCCTCCTTCAAAAGTGCGGTGGATAACACCCGGCTCAGCCTGATCCCACGCTATTTCTGGGATGACGAAACGCTGTATCAGAAGTATCTGGAAAGCCGGTACAACGAGGAAAGCAGCCGCTTGATGGATAACTATCCCGGAAGCTGGATTGCCTTTTCCGAAGTGCGGCTGCCGAAGAAACCAAACAAGCTGCTGTATGACGAGTGGCAGCACTTTCTAGCCGACAATCCTGATCGCTGGGGGGTATATCACTACTATCTGGCAGAACATTACGGCCGGGGAGTGTATCCTTTGGCGCAACGGCAATACCGCTCCCTGATCCGTAAAGAGAACGACGGCGATATCACCCGGTTTAACCAGCGCTACAATACCGGCGCTCAGAGCTGGGAAGAGATCGTGGTGGAAGAGAAGGATATCTTCCGGCGTAACTTTGTGAGCAGCAACGAAGGTTATCTGGGCAGATTTCGCAGCTTTAAGGAGCAAAGCCCGGGTTGGATGAGACTTTTTGTAAATCCAGACGGCGCTTTTGTGACCACTGCGCTGATCCCTTACTATCTGGGCGGACTGGAGGAGTTTAACCGCATTCATCAAACCGACTACGAGGGCTGGGATCAGATCACGCTACCGGCATCCTGTCCCCCTCAGGGCGATCCCCTGCGTGAGCACTGGCTGAATTATGCCCGGGAAGTACTGAATATCCAGCATCTGGGCTTGGAGGCCGGAGCGGAAGAAGGCTTCCAGCAGATGCTAAGAGGTAAATACGCCGGGATTGAGCTATTGAACAGTACCTGGAATTGCCGATACGCCTCCTTCGAGGAGGTGGAGATACCACAGCAGCTTCCCGATAGCGGAGCCTTGGTGGAAGACCTCACTTTCTTTATCCAGAATCTGGCTGCGCCTGAGCAGATCAGGATAAAGAGTATCGCCGAGGATTTCCGGGAGTACCTGAGAACCAGATACTCTGACATCACCGCGCTAAACCAGGCAGCAGGAACTGTCTATCAGAGCTTCAGGCAAGTTCCCTTCCCGGCCCGTGAGCAGGATTACTATGCCTTTGAGGAGCATAAAGGCGCCATCCGGAGGGAGTTTATCTGGCGCAACTATGCGATGGCGCTGGATCAGATGCTTGCCGATGCCCGCTCTTTGGGCAATACCGGCATTTATGTGCTACTCAGCATCTTCCTGGCCATCACGGTAAATCCGCTGGCTGCTTATGCGCTCAGTCGCTTCAAACCTCGCTTCAGCTATCAGATCATCATGCTATTTATGCTTACTATGGCCTTTCCTGCCATGGTGATGGGCATCCCCAATTTCCTGATGCTAAAGCGCCTCAATCTGCTGAATACCTTTTGGGCTTTAGTATTGCCCGCCGCAGCGGATGGCTATTTCATCTTTCTCTTAAAAGGCTTTTTTGATAGCCTCCCCCAGGAAATCTATGAGAGCGCGCGCATCGATGGGGCAGGAGAGTTTCGCCTTTTCTGGCAGTTTACGCTCTTTCTCAGTAAACCGATCCTGGCCGTGATCGCCCTGGGCGCTTTTAACGCTGCCTACCGGAATTTCCTCTTTGCCTTCATTGTATGCCAGGACCGCTCGATGTGGACCCTGATGGTTCACATCTATGAGCTGATGCAGCGGGGAAGCCCCGGAGTAGGATATGCCGCTCTGGTGATCGCAGCGCTGCCCACCCTGGCCATATTCATCTTCTTCCAAAACATCATCATCAAAGGGATCGTGATCCCCATGGAGAAATAATGCAGAACGAAAAGATCCATCTGGAACGCATTGCCAAGTTTATCAAACGCCTGAAGGAATCAGTGCATGGCCGGAAGTATTCCGCCGAGGCCCGTTACACCCATAATGCTGCCGATCCCATCCCCCTGGCCCGGTTGGATGATCTGGAATGGCGGGATATCAATTGCGGAGAGATATGGTCACAGGTCTGGGGAAGTGCCTGGTTCAAAGTGAAGGCCAGCGTGGATCCCCAGCTTCAGGGCAAACGAATAGGACTCTTCTTTGATTGCGATGGGGAAGCCTGCGTGTATGATAATGGCAAACCCTGGCAAGGCCTGACCCCGAAGGTGGATTGGTATCATAACGCTGCCAAATACTTCGTGCCCCTCTCCGACTCCGCTGTTGCAGGCACAGAATATGAACTGCTGATCGAGGCCGCGGCCAACGACCTCTTCGGTAAAGGCAAGGAAAGCTACGCTTTGCGGGAGTGCTCACTGGTGGCTTATGATGAAGACATGTATCAGCTCTTTATCGATCTGGAAATACTCTTTGATCTGGCTAAAAGCTTGCCTGAAGGATCTGCACGCCGGGCAAAAATCCTCTATGGACTAAACAATATCTGCAATATCTGGGCAGATGGCAGCGGCTACAGGGAAGCAAAAAGCATCGCGGAAATGCTGCTCAGCGCTCCGGCAAATGCCAGTGCGCTAACGGCTTATAGCGTTGGTCATGCTCATCTGGATCTGGCCTGGTTGTGGCGGATCAGGGAAAGCAAACGCAAGGGCGGCCGTACTTTTGCTAATGCCCTGCGGCTATTGGAAAGCTACCCGGATTATATCTTCGGAGCCTCACAGGCTCAGCTATATGGCTGGATCAAAGAGCTCTATCCCGGGCTCTACAGCGAGGTGAAGGAACAGGTAAAGCAGGGCAGATGGGAGGTGCAGGGAGCGTCCTGGGTGGAGTTTGACACCAATCTCACCGGCCCGGAAAGCATCATCCGGCAGTTCATGTACGGTAAAGAATTCTTCAAGAGTGAGTTTGGCATCGAGCCAAATTATCTCTGGCTGCCCGATTGCTTCGGATTCAGTGCCAATCTGCCGCAGTTTATGAAGGGCTGCGGAGTGGATTACTTTATCACGCAGAAGCTTTCCTGGAATGAGACGAATGCCTTTCCCCATCACCTTTTCATCTGGCAGGGCATCGATGGCAGCGAAGTGAGGGCGCATCAGATGCCTACTAACGACTACAATTTCTCCAATAATCCCTCATCCTTTCTGGCTACTGAAAACCGCTTCGCCCAATCCGGGATTGCGGATGGCTACTTGAATCTCTTTGGCATCGGCGATGGCGGCGGCGGTCCTACCCGCAATCATATCGAATACGGCCTGCGTCAGCGCAATCTGGAAGGCTGTCCCAGGTTCAGATTTGCCAAGGCTGAAGAATTCCTGCGTTACTTCGACACCTTGGAGCCCAGGCTCCTGCCCAGGGTATATGGCGAGCTTTATCTGGAGTTTCATCGCGGAACCTACAGCACACAAGCCCGGATGAAGAAGCAGAACTTCCTTTGTGAGAATAAGCTGCGCGCCGCCGAAGTCTTGCTGGCTTTGGGGGCCAGATCTGAGTCCGGCGATGCCGGCCATAAGATCAAAGACATCTGGAAGGATACGCTGCTGCTGCAGTTTCATGACATTCTACCGGGAAGCTCTATCGGCCCGGTCTATCAGGACGCTTTCGCGATGGGCGCCGGGAATCTGACTGCTCTGGATGCTCTGATCGTAGAGCTCCTCAAAAGCCTGGCCGGAACTCCCGATGAGGGATGCTACATGGTCTATAACTCTGCCGCGGGACCGAATAGCGCCTGGCTGGAGCTGCCCCTGCCGCAGTATGACTATACTCCCGTATCCGAGGATTGCACCATTCTGGCCTGCCATCCCCAGGAGGACACTCTGAAAGTACTGGTTCGCATGGAGCCATACAGCATTGGCAGGATCAATTTCTTCCCCACAGATGAGCGGCATCAGGAGGGGCAGGAGATAGTCCCCGAGCCCGATGGCAGCATCGTGATCCAGAATGAGCATTTGATGGTTACAGTGTCTCCCCATGGCAGCATCAGTTCGATTATCGATGTAGCCCATGACCAGGAATTGCTGGCCTCAGAATCCAATAGACTGCTGCTCTGGGAGGATGAGCCTAATAACTGGGGTGCCTGGGATATCAATCACTTTTATCGCGAGACCACGCCGCAGGGGTTAAAAAGCGCTGAATTGCTTTCTACCACGGGGATTGGCCAGGGATACCGGGAAGTACGCCACCGGATCGTGATTGGCGCGTCCGAGATCACTCAGAGCATCATGCTTTATCCCGACGAGCGGATGATTCGGATCAACCACCGGGTAAGCTGGCAGGAGCATCATAAGATGCTGCGTGTGTCCTTCAACCCGGATATTGTTACAGACTATGCCACTTGCGGTATCCAGATGGGCAGCGTTCAGCGTTCCACAAAAGCCCGCAATCAATGGGACAGCGCCCGCTTCGAGTTCCCCGCTCAGGGTTTTGTCGATCTCTCAGATGCTCACCGGGGTTTCAGCCTGATTTGCCCTGAGAAATTCGGTTATTCCGTGCAGGAAAACACCGTGGAAATGGCATTGCTACGCAGTCCCGCCGATGTGGATCCCCATGCCGATCTAGGCTCTCAGGAATACAGCTATGCCTTTTACTGCCATGATAAACCCTATGCTGAGGCCAAAGTGGCTGAGAATTCCGATGCCTTTGGCACCGCTCTTTACTCCTGTGCCTCTTCGTGGGACTTGATTACTCCTTTTATGCCCCCATTCAGGTTTCTGGGCGGCAGCTTGATCATCAAACACATCAAGCCCGCCGAGGATGGCAGGGGCATCATTTTGCGTTGTTACGAGCCTCTGGGCTGCGCTGTAACCGACTGGCTGAAAACCTGGGATCGCATTGCCCGCATTACCAAATGCAACATGCTGGAAGAGGAAATCAGCGAGCTTGATCCAGGTCAGCCCATTCAGGCTAAAGCCTTTGAGATCGTTACCTTGCGGCTGGAGATGGCACCATGATCCCCCGTCCGGTTGAAGTTCAGCTTAGTGGCACGGGATACTTGAATCCCGCGAAGCTTGTGATCAGTAACTGTCCGGATCCCGCTCTGGCATCAATGCTGGAAAGCGGCTGGAACCGCATCCTCCGCAGTCCACAGCTTACTACCACAGCTCTCAGCTTTCATCAGATGCCCCGCATTGCCGCCACACACAGGGACATGCACCTGATCAGCATCGCGGAGGATGGCATCACTCTCAGTGCAAAGTCCCGTCACGGCTTTATCTACGCTATCCAAAGCCTTCTGCAGATGCTCCATGAAGCGGCGGGCAGCCATCAGGGCTTGCCCCTCGGGCAGATCGTGGACTATCCGGCTTATGAATGGCGGGGCCTGCATCTGGATGAGAGCCGTCACTTCTTTGGCATAAAGACGGTGAAGCGCTATCTCAGGATCATGAGCGCCTTGAAGCTGAACAGGTTCCATTGGCATCTCAGTGACGATCAAGGCTGGCGCATCCAGAGCAAACTCCATCCCCTGCTTTGCGAAAAGGGAGCATATCGCAGAGAGCCCGATGGCAGCACCTACGGCGGCTTTTATACCCAGGATGAGATACGGGAGATCGTGGCCTACGCCTCGGAGCTTGGCATCGAAGTAATCCCCGAGATTGATCTCCCCGGGCATACTACGGCAATACTGGCCGCATATCCGCATCTGGCTTGCTTTCCCGGGGATTTTCAGCCCCGGCATGATTGGGGAGTATTCCCGGACATTCTCTGTGCCGGTAATGACGAGCTTATCGGCTTCCTGGACAGTTTGTTACAGGAAATTGCCGCTCTCTTCCCTTCGCCATATATCCATCTGGGTGGGGATGAAGCCCCCAAGGAACGCTGGAAGGCATGCCCCAAATGCCAAAAGCGCATACATGAACAGCAATTACGGGATGAAGAGGAATTGCAGAGCTGGCTCTTTCACCGCCTGGCCAAATCACTGCAGCAAATGGGTAAACAAGTGATCGGCTGGGATGAAATCCTGGATGGGCAGATCGACCCCTCGCTAATCGTGATGGTCTGGCGTGGAGATGGCAAAGATGCCGCCCAAAAATGTGGAGATAACCGCAATCCCTACATCCTCTGTCCCAATCAGATTTGCTATTTTGACTGGAAAGAGCATGCCGCTGGCCCCGGAGCTCACGGCATCAGCAGTCTGGCCAATGTATTCAGCCTGAATCCCAAAGACTATCCCCATTCAGAATTGTGTTTGGGGGGACAGGCCAATCTCTGGACCGAGCATATCCACGATCAGAACGAACTGGAAGCCATGCTGCTGCCCCGCGCCTTCGCTCTGGCAGAGCGGCTTTGGAACCCCAATACCGGGTACCAGGACTTCATGAGTCGCCTGGAGAGATTGGAGG
>JAEWNJ010000100.1 GCA_023392795.1 Candidatus Cloacimonadota bacterium | reverse complement strand
ATAATCCGCCACATCTACTGTGGAGCCCATGAACACAGAGTACTCGGAAGGTATACCTCCGGTTGTGGCAGGGTTCCAGCTAAGGTTAAAACCGCTGAGGGGCAGGTTTTCTGCTTCATCAGCAGGGGTGTTCAGAGTTACAGGATCCGGAGGACCGGTTGGAGATTCCCTGAAGGTGATATCATCAAGAGATAAATACCAGTTGGTAGATGTGGGAAGAGTGCCCAGTATGCCGATATAATAAACTCCTGATGTGGCAGGTGTAAAGCTGCCAGACAGCATTTGGTAATCTCCGCTGGTAAGGCCGGTTTCAGGAACAATGGTGTTAACCATGCCAGCTGCATTACCTTCGGTCCCATAGGCTACGGTTAAGCTGGCATAATCTGTGTCTGCATTATCCTGTCTTGCCCATGCTATCATGTCATAAGATACTCCACCAGTTAGTTCAATGGGGCGGAACATCCAGGTGCTGGCACTCCATCCGAGAGTAGCGTTGAAACTGCCAGTTCTGGGAGTTCTATTATATGTTGTGTTTGTGGAGTTGGCTGTCCAATATTTGGCTCCAGTTACGTAGGCCTGTGACCAGTTTGCTATGGATGTACTTCCATTAGTATTGCCATTTTCGAACCCTTCAGTATAGGGTAGAGTATAAATGGTGGGGTCGCTCATCACTGTGAAGCTGCGAGCGGCAGGAGCATCACCGGTGCCGGCGTTATTGAAGGCCTTCACTGTCCAGTAATAAGTCACTTCCCAATCCAGGGCAGTGGTTGGAACATAGGGAGATGTTACGTTGCTGGCAAGCAGCGTGCTGCCATCAACGTTGTCCAGATAGATATTGTACCCGGTTGGAATACCACCGGTAGTAGGTGCGGTCCAGGTGAAGCTGGGATGATTGCTTTGGTTCACCGCGGCGTCAGCCGGTGCGGTGAGAGTGGGCGCTCCGGGCACCACAGGAGTGATTTCCGGGCCTATGACGTGGTCGATGTAGGTCGATCCGGAAGTGAGTCCAGTACGGAAGCCAAGGTAATAGTTGTTTCCGGCCAGATCACTGAGATCAATCACCTGCGGAGTGAAGGTATAGGTGTCAGTATGGGTGATGGTGTCACCTATCTGAGTCCAGGTGGTGCCGTCTTCAGAATAAACGATTTGCAGGCTTGCGCTGGTGGATGTGCCTAAAGCTCCAAATTGCAAGCTGCTTCCTTCAACTATGGTGAGCAATGGGGTGGTTAGAATGTATTGAGAAGAGGTACTACCGGCTTTGTATGCGCTGTATGATCCCTCAACTTTGTAAGAAGAACCTCTAGACCATGCAGTTCCAACACTGGACCAACCAGCCGGTGGGACGGTGTTTTCAAATCCTTCTGCCAATTGGTATTCACCAGGTGTGCTGAAGCTCCAGGTGGGGCAGGTGGGATCTGAGCCATTAGCATTGATCGGCAGGACTTTCCAATAATAAGTGCGTTCGTAGCCCATATCTGCAGTTTGGAACTGGGTGTCAGTGCCTTCATAGATCATGTCACTTTCGCTGAAAGTACCACTATCGTTCATGTAAACCTTATAGCTGGTGACTGGCTCGCCGGTGGCAGAAGGAGTCCACGTCAGCAGAGGGTTCAGCAGAGTGGTGATGCCGTTGAGTGGCCAGACCAGGTTGGCAGGTTCGGGGGCGATCGGTGCGGGTACTTCAATTACCACATCATCGATGTAGATATAGCGGTATGCGTTTGAGGCTCCGGTTTCGAGCTTGAAAGCAATGTATTCATCCGTACCTACATAATCAGCAAAATTAACTGTATACAAGCTGTATGAGCTGGTCAGGGGAACTGTCTGAAAGGGTGTAAAGACTGCTCTGGACCCGGCTCCATCCATTGTTCCCACGATTAGTGATGTGGATGTTGATCCGTGTTTTGCCATGAACTTAACACGCAATGTGTTGAGGTTAGGATCTACTATCGGGCTTATTAGAACCAGCTCATCTGCAGAGTTATAACAATACATGCGAACATGATTCGGTGGGGAATTGGGTGATGTAGATGTATAGGTTACCACATCGTAACTGGTCGAGCTGGTGTTTACCTGCTTTGACCATCCCTGAGGAAGATCAGGGGCAGTTACGCTATCGAAGTTCTCAATATGCGGCAGATCTCCAGAATAGATCGTAGCATCTATCGCAGCACCGGTAAGCGGGATGTTTGTGGGAGCGCGATTATCGCTAATGACGATATTGCCGCTATAGGTAGCTTCGGTCAGAGGGCTGAAGTTTACCGTGATGGTGGTATTCTCAAGGGGTTGCAGAGTTATGGAACTGAAGGCTTCAGACAGGGCAAAGCCGGTTCCCGTCACGTTCACGCTGTTCAGACTCAGTGGTGCGCCACCGTCATTGGCGATAGTGAATGATTGCGAAGTAGTGGTATTGATCAGTTGTGTACCAAAATCCCAACTTTCCGGGCTTACTGAAATGATAGGCAGGGAAGGAGTCTCACGAACGGTGACGTTATCCACGAAGAGATCATTGTCTTCGCCAGTTACGCTAACCGTAGATTCTCCGTAGAAGGCAACATAATATGTTCCGGTATATGCGCTGAGATCGATGATCTGAGTTTCGCCGAGGTGGGAGATCGCATTGTATACATATTCGCTGCCAGAGTTGTTCCATTCACGCAGAATGGTGGGGGAGGCCATATCCGGCGTAGAGCTGATGGCAACGATGAATCTGTCATCTGCCTGACCCTCTGGGAATTCTATGGCGTTACTAGAGTTATAGTCTGTGAGACCCAGGTCGAATTTAAGTTCATAACCGGTGGCTGGGATGGCGATTGGGGGAGTGATCAGCCAGCCGTATCGGGCGGTACCGTAAATATTGATCTTGGCAGCGTTATTACCTGCTTCTCCGTTCAGCCAGTTGGTACGGAACCATTGAGCCGATGTTCCGGTGGGAGTAGGATATAAGCCGCTACGCTGGCTCCAGTTCAGTACAGGCCAGTCAGCGGTTTCAGTGCCAAAATCTTCCACCCAGGGCGATTCTGGCCCCACCACGATCGTTGGATCAGGTATGGTGGTGAAAGTCCACACTTCAGAGGCGGGAGAATCTCCGATGGCATTTGAAGCTACGACTTTCCAATGGTAGGTAGTACTATAAGCCAGAGTTGGTGAGTAGCTGGTTCCTGCTTGATCATTACTAACCAGGGTGCTACCATTCACTGTGTCCATGTAAACATCGTAGGATGTGGCGTCTCCGGCTCCTGGAGTCGAGGACCAGGTGAGCAAGGCATCTAGTGCTATGCCGGTTGCTTCATTTGTCGGTGACCCCAAAGTCGGCGCCAATGGTGCGGAAGTGCTGGGAAAGACCAGTTGAACACGATTGATAGACCCTGTTCTGTTGCTAGCAGTAGGGGGTGAAGCGGGATCAGGATTTGTAGAGTCACTATAATAATATATACCTGTGTTTGAAGCGCTACTAAAAGCACCCCAAGACATGGATGCATATCCACTGGTATTCTCATCAACGGCGATAATCAGGTTATCTGTATTATTATAGTTGAATGGAGTGTCGAGCGTAATTTCCATCCAGTTGTTTGCAAGCGGTAACAAGCTGGAAACGTCTCCGGTAAAAACCTGAGTGAGGTTTGCCAGAGGTTCCCAATCTGTTGTGCTACTGAAAGAAGTCTTTGTGGTATGTCCCATATAGATAACCCAATCCCTGGAATTGGTTATCGTCCCGGAGACGTAGTAAAAACGAATCTTCTCGATGTTCCCAGAAACACCTATCTGGGCCTGAGTATAGATTTGCTGAGTATAATTGTAGCCATATAAACCGTACAATGGCAGATAGGAAGTTGTTGATGTTCCTGTTCCAATCTGCACGGTATCGGCATAGGCTATTGACAACGCTGCTACAAACATCGTAAGAAGCAGCCATAATATTAATTTCTTCATAGTGATTTCTCCATTAATCTGGATTTTGAGAAGAATTTGTTCTTTGTTGCAGTTGGACAGAGCTATCCCGGGGGAGAGTTATCCGCCTGATTTTGAAGGTTTGGAAGTGGGGCGAAGCAATGCCGGATATAGCCGTAGCGCGGATTTGGTGATAATGTGCGACGATTATACTCAAGAGTGCGGGTGGGCTTTTTATGGCTTTTGCTTCGAGATGAGTAGGATTTTTTTTGTTTGAATTTGACGTAGCATTTGAGCGCTTTTACCGCGTGAGGGTATCGGGGGCTTTGGCAAAGATCCCCGAAAGATCCGCGTAATGCCGCCTCAGGGGCAGCAAGCAAGCGCTCAAAATACAGCATGGTCTCTCCTCAGCATAAGAGCCCTACAAACAGAAATCCCAAGTTTCGAAAACCTAAAAAACACAATGAACCTAAGTCACGTGAAAACACTTAAGTTCTTGATACACAAACAATGCATAGCCGTAAAGCGAGGCATCCTCAT
>JAEWNJ010000068.1 GCA_023392795.1 Candidatus Cloacimonadota bacterium | reverse complement strand
TAAGGGATATCGTAGCTTCTGTGGCACCGGTGGAGTTTACGGTAATCTGTCCATTGTATGCAGCGATACTTAGTCCCGAAGCAAGACGAACATAAAGCGGTGTCTCGGCAACGGTTCCTCCTGCCTGGGTAAGGGTAATCGTACTGGTAAACCCAGCAGTTTCATTGGTGGATATCTCATAGTTAGCAGGAGCTTGTACGATGACGTTTGCGGTGAGGTTAGTACCTGAGACGCTGAACATTTGTGCGGCAGAGGGGCCTTCACCTGTCATATATGTGAACCCAGTGAGAGTGGCAGGATTCACTGTCAATAACGGCTGATTGGGAGGCAGATTCATGATGCTGATATTATCGACATTCCAGCTGCTGTAGTTTCCAGAAACGGAATGGTATTTGAAGGCAAAGAAGACCGCGGTGCCGCTGATGCCCGAGAGATCAAGTATACCCGAAGCTGTCCAGGTGCTTGTGGCTGTCGGCTGAGAGAACGGCACTTCGGTCCACGTGTAAGTGGAGGGATCGCCAATTCCGGGGTAGTTTGACGAGTAGTAAAGCTTCAGGTAATTGGTATCATCCAGAGTGGCAAAATTGTACCAGGTGTCGAAGCTCATCACTTCATAGCTGTTGGTATTCATGTTCAATCCGGGAAGAATCAACCAGTCCTCTTCGATATCGCCGGAGTTGTAGCCATTGATCGCGGCAGCTCCGTCGGTAGAATAGTGGTACCAGGTTTTTGTGGGTCCGGAAACATTATAAGTGTATGTGTCACCAAGGCTTGTATCAAATGTCTGAGTATATGGGATAGTGGCAAAATTGGCAGTCACAATTACATATTGGGCAGTTGCGACAGAGCTGGGGCTGTATCCGGTAGCGTAGGTAATTGCCTTGATGGTAGTGGTCTGTGAGATTGCGATGGGTGCAGTGTATGGTGTGCTCGCATTGGAAGGGGTACTGCCGTCCAGAGTGTAATAGATGTTGGCCCCGGGAGTCGTGCTGCTGAGGCTGACATTCTGTGTGCTGTAGTATTCACCAGCAAGAGGGGTGAAAGTAGGAACTGCAGCGGGCGGATTCCCACCGGTATAACCGGTCCAAATGATATTATCGATCACTGTTTGTCTGTTGGTTGTGGTTGTACCTACGTTCTTGATCTTGATTGTTACATCGCCAAGAGCGTTGATGTTAGCTTGAGTGAATGTATAAGCCGTGGGATCCGGTTCAATCGTCCCAAACCCGCCGGTAGAGCCGACAACAACGTCGTTTATGTAGAGCTCCAAGTTCCTTTCGCTCATGCCGGTAAAGGCTTTTCTGTATTGAAATGAAAACTGGCCAATCCCTCCGGGGATAGTCGCCGTTAGGTAGCTATCTGATGCTCTTCTTAGCATTAAACCATTACCGTCAATCGGGTAGTCACCATGATCCCTCGAATGACCGTAAGTCCAGGTGATTCCACCGTTTCCAACAAAAGAGCCATCCGAATATGAGGCTGTAGCATTGGAATTGGTGAAATCTTCACTTCCCTGCGCCCATACCAATCCCAGGCTGAGCACGAGGCTAAAGATTAAAATCCATTTTTTAAGCATGGCATTCTCCTTGCTTTTTGTGTTATTTAAGGTTTATGGGGCTTTAGATTGCACCCCGTTTTATCCATTGAAATTTCTTGCACTCTATTTAGATCCAACAGCTTATCTAACGCTGTGAAGGAAACCTATCCATGATGTCATGCTCGGTTTGAGTGATAAATCCGTCAACCAATATTTTCGTCTCAATTGCCCGGTTTCGATCCACCTGTAGCGGTCAAGACGCAGTCCGACGATCCGTGGATTACAATCTGTTATTTGGAATGAATCTTGCTCATTAATACCAAGCCCCACAATCATTGCATAGAGGATATTATGAAACATAACGGGATCAAATCCGCTCTACTCATTTGCATATTCATGAGCAGCCTGCTGTTTGCCAATGCCCAACGCCACAGCAACCCCCTGATCATTCCGATCTGGCATCAAACTGATCCTTGGAATGCGCGTTGTCCCGGGGTAGGGCAAACTCGCGCGCATGCCGGCTCACACGCTCTGGCAATGGCCAAAACCATGAAATACTGGTCTTACCCAAATCAGGGACTGGGCAACGTATACTATACCGACGATGATTTTGGAGCGATAATGGTATCCTTTACTCCGGAGATCAATTGGGGCGGCATGAGCAACACCCTGGTGTTTCAAACCACTCAGCGCTTCATCTATACCTGCGGGGCGGCAGCCCTCACGGATTATGAATATGAGTATTCCACTTCCTCTTTGACCAATGTCCGCAATGCCCTGATCAACAACTTCCGATACGACGATTCCATGCAGATCCTGCAGCGTTCAGCCTTTTCCAATTTCGAATGGAAGGATCTGATCCGCATGGAATTGGATAACCTTCGGGTAGTGATCTATACTGCCACGCTGGCAAGCGGCAGAGAAATCGCCTTCATCGTGGATGCTTACAACGATGAAGGGCTCTTCCACATCAACTTCAGCGATGTAAACAATCAGGAGATGTGGGTGGAACTGAATGATCTGACCGTGATGGGAGAAGCTATACCAAACTCGGGACAGCAGATGCTGACCGGCATCCAGCCCAGTTTGGGTCCCGATACCATCACGGAAAACTTTGAATCCGGCTTTGGGCATCATAACTGGCAGTTCAGCGGCAACACCCAATGGACTATCTCCAGCGAATCCTTTTACTACGGCTCGCACAGCGCCAAATCCGGCAATATCGATCATAACCAAAGCTCCTCCCTCTTTCTGGTGATGGACGTCTTTGAGAACGACTCCATCAGTTTCTACAAACGCGTATCCTGCGAAGCGCAAACAGAACATTTGTACGACCACTTGGCGTTCTTTATCGATGGAGTGGAGATGCAGCGCTGGAGCGGAGATGGGACCTGGGAGTCTCATACTTATCCGGTCACTGCGGGATTGCATGAGTTTCGCTGGACCTATTTCAAAGATGGCGCCAGCGTCTATTTCAGCGACTGCGCCTGGGTGGATGCCATTAGTTTGCCCGAAGGAACCACCCCACTAAATGCGCCGCTGAACCTGCAGGCACAGGTGGTGGACGGCAACGACGTCAGCCTCCATTGGGCTGCGCCACAGCCCGTAAATCCCGGCCTCACGGGTTACCGCATCTTTCGTAATGAAGCTGAGATTGCTCAATTGCTAAATCCCAGTCTGGTAAACTTTACCGATGCCAATCTGCCCAATGGAGACTATACATATTACCTCAAGGCGCTGTATTCGGCGGGAGCTTCAAACCCCGGCAACAGCGTGGAAGTGAACGTGCAGGTGCCTTACCCGCCGCAGAACCTGACAGCAAACGTGGTCGGACTGGACAGTGTGGAACTGAATTGGCAGGTTCCGCCCATCATCCTCAATCGCTCGCTTATGGGCTATTACGTTTACCGCAATGGAGCCGTGGTGGCGCAGATTGAGAATCCAGGAGCCACCACTTATCTGGATGCGGATTTGGCAGAAGGGGCTTATTATTACCACGTTTCTGCCCTCTACAATGTGGGTGAATCGCCCCTCAGCAATGGCGCGATGGCAGCCCTGGGAGTGCCGGAGCCCCCATCGGGATTGCAGGCGGTGGTTTCCGGCAACAACGTAAGCCTGAGCTGGAATCAGGTGCAAGTACCGCAGGCGCTGACCGGCTTCAAGGTAATACGCAACGGTGCAGTGATCGCACAGATCAATGATACGCAGCAGCTTTCCTACCTGGATCAGGGGCTGCGCAATGGAAACTATAGCTACGCTGTCCGCGCGCTGTATGGTGACACCGAATCCGCCAGTTCTGCCGCCGTAAACGTCAGCATCGAATTGGTGTACGCCCCCGTAAACCTCAGCGCGGAAGTGATCGGCAACGATGTGCACCTTGGGTGGGAGATGCCGGATATGGTGCGGGCGCTGAGCCACTACTTTGTCTATCGGAATGGCAATCTGATCGCCGGAGTCTTCAACCCCACGGCAACGCAGTATAGCGATTATGATCTGCCCAATGGCATCTATGAATACCGCATCTCAGCCTGGTATTCCGGGGTGGAATCTCCCCGCTCGGAGCCAGCTCAGGCGGAAGTGGAGATTCTGTATCCCCCGCGTAATCTGAGTGCAGCAGAAGTGCAGCCCGGACACGTGTTGCTGGCATGGCAACATCCTGTCACCTACGCTGCCAGGGCATATATGGGCACAAAGCTCTTTGTGAACGGCAATCAATACGGCGACATCATCCCCGCCACACAAAACAGCCTGCAGATCTACCTCGCGGGAGGTGAATACAGCTTTGCCCTCAAAGCTTTGTACGGCTCCGGAGAATCGAGCCCCATCACCTGCAGCCTGACCGTTATTGGCTGGATGGAACCAGTGTCTGAGATCCTGTACAACATCGCGGATGACGACGTAATCCTATCCTGGAACCCAGTGCAGGAACCCAGTGCGCTCTATATGATCCACCGCGATGGCGTTCTGATCGGGCAAACAACCAATAGTACTTATACAGACGCCAATCTCAGTAACGGCAGCTATCAGTATCACATCATCGTGCAGCATCCCAACGGGGTTTCCGATCCGTCCCCGGTGCTGAACGTAGTACTGGAAGTGCTCTATCCACCCACAGACATGCAAGCTACAGTAGCAGATAACGACGTGAACCTTGTATGGACTGCCCCCGCCTCATCCGGAGGCCTGAACCGCAGTTTATTGGGCTACCGCATCTGGCGCAATGATGCCATACTTACTCCAAATCCGATCAGCGGAACCAGCTATCTGGACAGCGATTTGATCAATGGCAGCTATAGCTATCAGGTAGAAGCGGTGTACAGCTCCGGCATTTCCGCTCCATGTGAAGCCCCGCAGGCCACGATCGCAGTACAATACTCCCCACACACCCTCACTGCCGCAACTCTGGGGGGAGTGATCACTCTCTCCTGGGCGATGGATCTACCTTTGCAGCCCGATTTTATTGGGTACCGCGTGTATAAGGACGGCAACTTTTTGGGGCAGACAAACTCCGCCACCTACGAAGACTGGGGACTGGCTCCTGGTACTTATCAGTACTACGTGACGGCTGTTTACGCGAACGGAGAATCCATGCCCACAGAACCACTAAACGTGGTCTTGGACTACACTTTTATCCCTACCATTGTTACGGCCAGTGTAACTGGCAGCTCGGTAAGCCTGCACTGGGCCTATGTAACACCGCTGCCGGGTATCGTGATCTCGGGCTACGAATTGTGGCGCAATGACCAGCTGCTGACTACTCAGAATGAAAATAATTACTTCGACGAAAACCTGGATAACGGCAACTATCAGTACTATGTGAAAGTGGCGTATGTACACGGCACTTCAGTAGCCTCGAACCTGCTAAATGTTACCATCGAAGTAGCTTACCCCCCGCGGGAGCTGAGCGGCACTGTATCTGGCAATGAAGCTACCCTGAGCTGGCTGCATCCGGTCACCGGTCCCCGGGAAATGCTCAGCTATCTGGTCTACCGCAATGATCAGCAGATCGCCAGCATTAGCGAAACCACCTATCACGATATCGGTCTTCCCAATGGCAGCCATACATACTATGTAAAAGCTCAATGTAGCAGCGGTGTCTCACCGTCTTCCAATACCATCACGCTGGATGTGGAGATACCATATCCCCCGCAGAATCTGCAGGCTGCAGTTACCGCGGATACCGTCAATCTCACTTGGGATACTCCGGCTACCGCTCCCCGGGCAATGCTCAGCTACTCCATCTACCGGGATGACGTACTTATCGGGCAAAGCACCGGCCAGAGCTACAGTGACAGCGGTCTCGCCAATGGCAGTTATGAGTATTACGTTACAGCGCTTTATGACAGTGGCGAGTCCATCCCGAGTAATACAGTTTCTGCATTCGTGGAAGTACCCTATCCCCCGCGAAATCTGAGCTGCAGCACTGAGGGAACCACCGCCAATCTGGTGTGGGAACTCCCGATCACTGGCCCGAGAGCCCTGTTGAACTACAATATCTATCGTGACGGCAGCTTCGTGGGCAGCAGCACCGAATTGGCCTTCAGTGAAAGCGGCTTGGCCAACGGCAGCTACAGCTACCATGTGACGGCTCTTTACAGCAGCGGCGAGTCCCCCGCTTCAAACGTCACCAATGCCACCATAGACTTTCCCTATCCCCCGCAAAATTTACAGGCTTCAGTGTTTGCAGATACTGTAAATCTCATTTGGGATACCCCAGCTACCGCACCCCGGGCACTACTCAGCTATTCCATCTACCGGAATGGCCAGATGATCGGGCAAACCACCAGCCAGAGTTACAGCGATGGCAACCTTGCCAATGGCAGCTATGACTATTACGTTACAGCGCTTTATGATAGTGGTGAGTCCATCCCAAGCAATACAGTTTCTGCATTCGTGGAAGTACCCTATCCCCCCACACAGCTTAGCGCCACTGTCAATGAAGATAGTGTCCTGCTCAGTTGGAGTACTCCCATTTATTCCCCCTTACGTTCCTTTTTAGGATACTTCATCTATCGCAATGGCATCCTGCATCAGAGCATCAGCAATCCCGCCCTTACAGAGTGGTTGGATGCCGGACTAGCAAATGGCAGCTACAGTTATTACCTGATCGCCCGTTATGACGCCGGATTGTCGATGCCTTCAAACACGGTGGACGTGATCGTAAATGTAATGCCCGATCTCTTCCCGCCGGAAAACCTGGTTCTGAATCTGGTAGGCGAACGCTCCGCTCACCTCAGTTGGAGTGCTCCTGAGGGCAATCCCCAATTCTACCGGATTTATCGCAACGATGTGGAACTCAGAACCACCACTGCCACCAGCTATCTGGACGAAAACCTGGATAACGGAACCTATGATTATCATGTAAAAGCTCAGTACCCGGAAGGGCTGTCTTCCGCCAGCAATACCGCCACTCTGAACCTGATGGTAGCCTATCCGCCTCAGAGCTTTGACGGTAGCATCAGCAGCGGCAACAGCGTTACGCTTTCCTGGTCCGCTCCTGACCAGGGGGAAATCGGATATATCCTCAGGCGCAACGGAGCGCAGCTTGCCATCATCAACGATCCCCAGATCCTCACATATATGGATGAAAACCTGGCCAATGGCAGCTACAGCTATCAGATTGCCGCCATCTACCCTGATCTGATCTCCGATTTTACCGATATCTTCGCCATCAGCATCGAGATCATCTATCCACCCCGCGATTTCAGCCTGGCAGCTCAGGGCGATTTCGTCGATCTGAGCTGGAATGCCCCTCTCGACAGCGGCGGACTGGTTGCTTATCGTCTGTATCGCAATGGCAGTTTGCTGAGTGAAGGCACCAGCCTCAGCCACCACGATGCCAATCTGCCCAATGGCAACTATGAGTATCAGCTCGGCACGCTTTATAGCTTTGGCGAAAGCGCATTATCTGAGGCTCTGCCCGCCAGTGTGCAGATTGCCTATCCTGCGGCAAACCTGCAGGCTAGCTTACAGGATGACGATATCCTGCTCTCCTGGGATCCCGTCTCTGATGCCGGATTCTTCGATACCTACAAGCTCTTCCGCGATGGCGAGCAGATTGCCTCCACCGCGTCTGCTACATACAGCGACACCGATCTGCCCAATGGCAGCTACAGCTACCATGTGATAGCTGCTTATAGCTTTGGCGATGCTGATGCTACCGACAGCGTAACGATGAATCTGGAATTGCTCTATCCGCCCACGGGACTTTCCTGTCAGGTGCAGGATACCGATGTAACACTATCCTGGACCCCTCCGGTGAATCAAGGCGGTCTGCGCAGCTTGCTGGGGTACCAGATAAATCGCAATAACCAGAATTATACCACCACCACTGAGCCAGCATTACTGGATGCCGATCTGGACAACGGCACTTACAGTTATCAGGTTTTTGCCCTCTACGATAGCGGCCTTTCATCCGGCAGCAGCCCCGTTTCGGTAGATATCCTTTATCCATACAGCCCCAGCGGCTTCAGCATCCTGATGCAGGATTCGCTGAGTGTGCGGCTGGATTGGATTCCCCCCGTGCAGGGAGAAACTGCCTTCGGCATCTGGCGCAACGAGCAACAGATCGCGTTTCTTACCGATACCACCCTGAATTCCTATCTTGATACCGATCTACCCAACGGCAATCACACTTATCACATTATCGCCCATTATGGCGATATAGCCTCTGCCCCCACTGAGGATCTGATGCTGCAAATCCTCAACGCCTATCCCCCGCAAAATCTCAGCTGCGTCATGGTGGGCGCTGATGTAAACCTGCAATGGTCAGCTCCCGACGACACCTGGGGTTTGGCAGAATACATCGTGTATCAGAATAGTGAAGAACTCGTCCGCACGAGCCAGACATCCTTCCTGATCAGCACGGTACCAAACGGCGAGTACAGCTACATGATAAAGACCCGTTATGGCAGCACGATCTCCGAACCCTCAAACGAATGTAGCCTGACAGTGCAGATCGCGCATCCTGTTACTAACTTCACTGCCACTCTCTCCGACAATGTTGCCCTTTTGTCCTGGATCCAACCCTGGGACTTGGGCGGATTTGAGTACATCAAGGTTTTCCGCGATGGGTTGCTCATCAGCCAGTCTGCAAATGGGGTGTACATGGACACTTTAAGCGTCAATGGCGATTATACTTACCAGGTCTGCGCGCATTACAGCTGGGCAGATTCTGAGATGAGTCCCAGCCACACACTGCATTTCGTGCAGTACCATATTCCCCAGAACTTCACGGCGCAAGTGACTGGCAATGATGTATCCCTGAGCTGGATTGCCCCGGACGATACCACCTTCCTAAATGGCTATAGATTGTACCGAAATGGGGTTTTGCTGGTTCAGACCACTGAGACTAGCTATACGGATCCAGACCGGCCCAATGGCATGTATACATATCGGCTGCATTCACTGTACGACGATCAGGAATCCTCTCCCAATTTCGCCCAAGTCAGCATTATCCTTCCTCAAAGCCCACAAAACGTAGTGGCTCAAGTACTCTATGGTAACTGCGTGCAAATCAACTGGGATTCCCTTTCCATGGTTTATGGATTTGAGAATTACCAGCTCTGGCGAAACGGCTCCTTGATCCATGAAGGGAGAATCGACTCGTATATAGATGTAGTGCCCAATGGACTGTATCATTACAGCGTGATTGCGGTCTATCAGGATTCTGTCTCCGAGCCTTCCGCGGAAGCATCCCTCAGCGTTATCGTGCCCCAGCCTTTACTGGAAGCCAGCTACACGATTGATGCCAATAACGTTAGCTTCCAGTGGCAAGCCCCAGAAGATACTTATGGATTTACCGGTGTGGAGATCTGGCGCGGGGCATCTCTGGTGGCAACAGTACTGCCCGAAGCAGGCAATAGCTACTGCGACGTCAATGTGGGAAATGGTTCCCATTTTTATGAACTGCGTTCGGTATATGGAGATCATGGTTACAGACCCACAAGTTTTAGAGTGATGATTGTGGTACCCCATAGTCCCGGCAATTTCCGGGGAGAAGTAAATGGACACCTCATCACGCTGTTCTGGGATCCCCCTGCCGACATGTACTATATGGAAGGTTACAGGCTGATTCAGGGCAGCCAGGTGATCAATCTGGGCCGCGATGCAGTTTCATACAATGTTGAAGCTCTGCCCAATGGATCTTACGAGTACAGCCTGCAAAGTGTCTATGAGGGCCCAAATCTTTCTCTGATGCAAACCATCAGGCTAAACATCAGCCAGGTCTATCCCGTTTCGGGTGTTACAGCTTTCCGCATGGAAACTGCCATCAGTATACATTGGGAAGCTCCGCAATGTCTGTTTGCGCCCTCAAGCTACGAGATCCATCTCTTGCCTGGGGGACCGGACACTCCCGGCGACGAGTGGATCCTGCTGGAATCCGATTGTCAGGAGATTTTCTATCTGGATAGCGAGCATGGAGGTATCGAACACGGCTATTTCGCCTGGGCAGTTACTGCCAAATGGGATAATACTACGGGAGGAATACCGGTAATTTCAAACGTAGTGTATTTGGAAGAAATCCCAGAATACACCTGGCTGATTGGGAATTACCCAAATCCCTTCAATCCCCATACCAAGATCCGTTTCTGGCTAAAGGAATACGGCCCTGTAAGCCTGGTGGTGTACAACGCCCGCGGTCAGAAAGTGCGCACTCTGGTAAACGAAAGCATGACACCGGGAATCCATAATGTCGATTTTGACGGCAAAGACGATGCCGGCAGGGACCTGGGTTCCGGGGTCTATTTCAGTTTGCTGAAAAGCGGCTCATATCAACGCGTACGCAAGATGATCCTCAGCAAATAGCAAGTATAGAAAAGCCCGGGTCAGATGTTCCGGGCTTTTCAGATAATGATGATTTCTATTTACTCTTGCCTTGATTGGCAACCGCTTGCGCTGCGGCTTCCACTTCTTTGGCATCCGCCAGATAGTAGCTCTTCTTTACTTTCAGTTCGGCATCAAACTCATAGACCAGGGGGATTCCCGTAGGAATGTTCAGCCCCACGATCTCGTCGTCCGAGATGTGATCCAGATACTTCACGATGGCGCGCAGACTGTTTCCATGAGCTGCTATCACCATCTTACGTCCCGCCACCAGGCGGGGAATGATCACTTCATTCCAAAAGGGCATGGTGCGGGCTACCGTGTCTTTCAGCGATTCACAGAGCGGGATCTGCGCTTCTTCGAGGTGAGCATAACGCGGGTCTTTGCCGGGATAGCGTTCGTCGTCCTTGCTCAGGGCAGGCGGCGGCACATCGTAGCTTCGGCGCCAGATCAACACTTGTTCATCGCCGTATTTCTCGGCGGTTTCAGCCTTGTTCAAGCCCTGCAACGCGCCATAATGCCTTTCGTTTAGCCGCCAGTCGTTATGGATCGGAGTATGCATCAGATCCATCTCATCCAGAGCGAGCCAGAGAGTGCGGATGGCACGTTTGAGGGTGGAGGTGTAGGCCTCGTCAAAGCTGAAGCCTGCTGCCTTCAATCTGCGTCCGGCCTCGCGGGCTTCCATAATCCCCTTTTCGGAAAGATCAACGTCGGTCCAGCCGGTAAAGAGGTTTGCTTTGTTCCACAAGCTTTCGCCGTGGCGAATCAATACTATTTTGTACATATTTAGCTCCTGTTCAGCTCTCGCAGCCTTGATCGGTCTTGGTCTTATAAGTTAAGACGCCTTGTTTTACCTCGATGTAGCGTGCCAGGATAAAAAAGAAATCCGAGAGCCGGTTTATGTATTTCATTAGAGTTTCAGGGACTTCCGCTTGTTCAGAGAGGGCAATCACCCGGCGTTCCGCGCGGCGGGCGATGGTGCGGCAGATATCCAGTTTGGCGCTGGCAGGACAGGATCCCGGGATCACAAAGCCTTTCAGATCCACCTTTGCTTCATAATCTCTGATCGTCTGCGTGATCTCGTCCACCTCGCTTTCGCATACAGGCATGGGATACTCCCTGGAGGGCGTGGCCAATTGTCCCATCACCCGGTAAAGCTTGTTCTGAGTGGCGATGAGCAGATGGTAAACCTCCTCATCCTCCACATAGTGTTTTGCTTCACCGATGAAGGCGTCCAGTTCGTCCAGAGTACCGTAGCTATCCACGCGCGGATCGCTTTTCATCACCCTTTCGCCGCTGTACAGCGAAGTCTGCCCTTTGTCCCCGCCTTTGGTGGTGATGCTCACCTTTACCTCATGGCGATTACGGAGATCTCCACCAGTCCGTCTTTGGGTAAACGGGCTACCTGTATCGCTTCACGGGCCGGATAAGGCGCGCTGAAATTGCGGGCGTAGATCTCGTTGAGTTGGGCAAAATCGTTCATATCTTTCAGAAAGACAGTCACTTTCATCACGTGGGACATCCCCATGCCGGCTGCTTCGAGGATCGCTTTGATGTGTTGAAACACCAGATTCGCCTGGGCCTCAAAGCCCTCAGCCATGGTTCCGGTGGAGGGATCAATGCCCAATTGACCGCTTACAAACAGAGTTTCGTTTCTCAGTGCGGCTTGGGAATAGGGCCCGATCGCTGCGGGCGCGTTGTGCGTCATAATGGATTTCATATTTTCTCCTTATTCTCGTTTCAATGATTTTCTGGCCAGCAGAATATCGTCGGTGATGCTGTTCAAGCTCACGTAATCCTGATGTTCCCTGATCAAATTGCGCAGCAGGATCTTTCCCTCCCGCACGTTTTCGTCGCGTATTACCAGCATCAGGTCGCAATCGCTTTTCAGGGCCAGTTTGGCGTCCTCATCGATGCTGTGCTGATCCGCGCTGAGTACTGTTTTTATGTTATTGGCATGCAATTCCTGAGCAATCTGCAGCATCATCATCTCCAGATCCTCGCTTTGGGAAGAGATGTAAACGCTGAAGACCTTGTCCTGCGCGGTAAAGAGCTCGCGATGATCCATGATCTCAAAGATCTTGTCGATATTCAGATAAAAGCCCACAGCCGGGATGTTTTTCCCCGTAATCATCTGTGAAAGATAGTCATAGCGTCCGCCGCCGCCAACCACCTGCTCGTGGCCCCGGGAAGCCAACACCAGATCAAACACCGTCTCGTTGTAATACGCGAAGTTTTTGAAGAGATTGGGTCGCACGGTGTATTGATGAGCCAGATTGGCCTGCACCTTCTTCACTTTATGAAAGTTCTTCTTGCAGCGCGGACACAGGTAATCCAAAATCCTCGGTCCCGCTTCGATGATTTCGCTGCAGCGCGGATCAGGGCATTTGGTATCGGCAAAGGGATTGGTGTACAGGGTTTTGAAGCAATGCTGACAAAGCTCGTTTTCATGCTCACTCAGGTAAGCTTTCATGTCCTTGATATAATTCGCCCGACAACTGGTGCAGCCGTAGCTATTCAGCCTCAGACGAGCGTCCTTCAAGCCCAGGCCCTGCAATATCTTCATGCCCAGACTGATGACCTCGTTTTCGCTCATCACACTGTCACTGCCCAGCAGTTCCACGCCCAATTGGTGAAATTCCATGGGGGTATTGCCTTCTTGCTTGCGAAACATCGGGCCGAGGTAGTAAAAGCGGTGTACATCACGATCCTTGATGATCTTGGCGGTGTGATGCAAGACGCTGATGGTGCCTTCAGGACGCAGGGTGAGCAAACTGAGATCACCATTGGGCTGCGAAAGATTTACTATCGCTTCGGTGGCGGATTCCGCCTCGTCTTCCTGCATCAAGGCGGTAATCCCATGATGGATCACCCCGTAATCCTGCAGCACAGACAGACGAATCTCCTGATAATCGTGCAGTGACAAGATATGGGCGATTCGCTGTTCCAATATCTTCCATTTCCACACCTTGTCCGGCATGAATTGATGGATTCCGATCGCACTTTTCACCATTTGGCTCCCGTAGGTTTCTATTTTAGCTCTCATATACCATAATAAGCCGAAATCTGTCAAGCGCCACATGCAATGGGGGAAGTGGTTTCCCTTGCTGTTTCCACTCTCTTCCCACCCTCCTACGTGCCACGGAAGAGGAATGCGGGTGGGTGGCAAGTGGGCATAAAGCCTGCGATGCCCATATGATGAGAGACTTCCTTTCCAGGCTTTTCCTATAGGCATAATCCGGGTAAATCCGCGTCATCCGTGTAATCCGCGTGAGACAGCTCAGTTGATTTTTACGGTTATGCGGGAGTGTTCAACGGCCTGAGTTACTTCACCACAAAGCTATGTTGTTTGCGATAAACCCTGCCGCTGCCTTGCGATTCCCAGAGCAGCAGATATATGCCGCGGGGAGCTACCGAGCCGTTTCCGGTTCTACCGTTCCACTCAAAGGATCCGCGTGCCGGGACGAGGCTGTTATCCGCCAGGGTGCAGATCTTGCGGCCGGCAAGGTCGTAGATAAAGCAATTAACCCGGGAAGGATCATCGGGAAGCTTGAAACTGACGGTCAGGATTTCGGCCTTGCGCGGATCTATGGGACTGCCGATGAGCTTCAAACGTTGCTCCTGCGGGGGAAGAACGGTGCTATCATTGGCGGCGCCGGGGCTGCTACCTTCGGGATTGGTGGATAAGCGCCAAAGCGGATTGCCATCATTGTCCAGATACCGTTCCAGGGATCTCCCGCTCTGCACCTGCTCCGCGGCATAGCTCATGGTGTCCAGCACTTGCACTTCATCGTCGGCCAGCAGGATCAGAGTGTCGCCGGTGTTGTTCAAACTCGGCCATCCAGTGCATTGTACCACTCTGTTTGCCGGCAGCGAGGGGTATTCCGCCAGCAAATTCGCGGCATTGGCACAGATGACGAAGTAACCGGGGAGCGCGGGCAGGCTGAACCGTGCCTTGGCCCCGGAGGCATCCATCAATACGAAAGTGTTTTTGGCGCGGGGACGGGCTTCCTGCCAGAGTTCCAGCCATTCGGATTTACCGCTCTCAGGGGCCGCAAACACCTCATTCAGGACGGGAAACTGCAAATCCACCGCTGCAGTATAAAGACTGGTGGAATTGTTTTCCGGGAGGGGATCATCGGGCAGCAGGACGGTGATTTCCGCCACCCACCAGCCGGGATCAAGCGTTACTGCCACATACACGGAATCCTTCGCCGGGATGGGCGGCAGATACTCTTGCCATACCAGATCGCCATCGAGTAATACGCTGGTGGTCGCGTTTTGGGTTGAAACAACATGTGACCTGTTACACACCCAAAAATCCAGGAGATTGCTTTCGGAACTGTAATTCGGCGAACTAATGGCATAATCGGCATAGCGACGATTCACCGTGCCCGGAGTGGGATTTGGCTCCGCGTAAAAATCTGCCATGGAGTTATTTGTGTCGTACCCATCGGAGATTCTTGCCAGACTGTAGCCTGCCGATACGTCGGGGGCAAAATGGGTTGCCGGCATCCCCGTATCGTCAATCAGATGATTATCATTGGGCTCGTCATAGATCACGGTGTCGGTGTAAGTACTATCGGCATTTACAAAGCGGATGGCGTCGCTGGCTGAACCGCCGTTGTGAAAGCTGAAATTGCAGGTGAAATGGGTATTGGGAATCTCCGATCCGCCTACCAGGACAAAGCGGCCAGGACGCAGCATGAAGTGGCCAAAGACGAAAGCACGGGTGTATGTGCTGCCCCCGCTCCAGATCTCGCAATCCTGCAAATCCACATCATGCTCTCCGGCATTGAAAAGCTCGATCCACTCCATGCGTTCATCCGCTCCATCGGGATCGTAACAGACCTCGTTGATCACCACCTGCGCCGCCATAATAGATACACAGCTTGCCAAAATCAGGAGCAGCAGGCCTTTCATTTGTCTATGCCGGGTTTAGCCGCCAAAATCCAGGATCAGGGGTTTCACTTTCCAGATATCCTCGGCGTATTCCGTGATCGCGCGGTCGGAGGAGAACTTGCCGATGCGGGCGATATTGATGATGGCTTTCTTTACCCATTCTTCCTTGTTCAAATAGAGCCGATCCACGGCATCCGAAGCTTCCACGAAAGCGCGGAAATCCGCCATGTGCATATAGGTATCGCCATCTTCCATGAGGGCTTTCCAGATGGGTGAAAAGATGCCGGATTCGTCCGTGCACCAGCTATCATCCAACAAGGAATCCACCACCCGTTTCAGGAGGGGATCACGGTCATAATAGTCGCGGGGATTGTATCCCGAGGCTTTGAGCGCACTTACTTCGTGGGCTCTGAGACCAAAGATGAACATGTTTTCCTCGCCGATTTCTTCCGCCATCTCCACGTTCGCGCCATCCATGGTACCAATGGTGAGGGCGCCATTGAGGCCGAACTTCATGTTTCCAGTGCCGCTGGCCTCGTAGCCAGCTGTGGAAATCTGCTCCGAAAGATCAGCCGCGGGGATGATCTTTTCTGCCAGAGACACGCTGTAATTTGGCAAAAAGACCACCTTCAGACGGTCGCGAATGTCGGGATCCTTGTTAATGATCTCGCCCAGGTTGTTGATCAGCTTGATCAGGCGCTTGGCCATAAAATATCCGGGAGCCGCTTTTCCGGCAAAGATCACGGTGCGGGGCACGAAATCGCCATCGGGATTGTCCTTGATCATGTAATACCGGGCAATGGTGCCCATCACGTTCAATAGCTGGCGTTTGTATTCGTGCAAACGCTTGATCTGGACGTCGAAGAGGCTGTTCGCGCTCACTCTGATGCCGGTCACTTTGTAAATGTAGCGGCTGAGACGCTTTTTATTGATCTCTTTGATCTCAAAGAAGCTATCGCGAAAATCGGCATCGTCAAGATAGGTCTCGATGCCCCGGATTTGCTTCAGATCGCGCATCCAGGCCTGGCCGATATGCTCGGAAATGAGGCTGGATAAGAGCGGATTGCAGGTGAGCAGCCACAAACGGGGCGTGATGCCATTGGTCTTATTCTGAATCTTGCCGGGATAGAGCTCCTCGAAATCAGCAAAGACTTTGGAGCGCAGGATTTGAGTGTGCAATTCCGCCACCCCGTTCACCGTGTGCGATGCGTGAATGCAAAGCTGCGCCATCCGCAGGGATTTTTCCAGCCCTTCCTCGATGATGGAGACGTTGCGCATCTTCACGATATCGCCGGGATAGCGGGCGCTGACTTCTTTCATGATGTGGTCGTTGATCTGATAGATCAGCATCAGATGGCGAGGCAGCAATTCCTCAAAGAGGCTCACGCTCCAGCGTTCCAGAGCTTCGGGCAGCACGGTGTGATTGGTGTAGGAAAATACCTTGCGGCAGATCTCCCAGGCGCTGGCAAACTCCATACGCTCGATATCGATCAAAATGCGCAGGAACTCCGGAATGGCAAGCGCGGGATGAGTGTCGTTCAATTGGATGGCGATCTTGTCCGCCAGCCCGCCAAAGCTGTCGTGATCCTGTTTCCAGTTATAAATGATATCCTGCAGCGTGGCAGACACGAAGAAGTACTCCTGCTTCAGGCGCAAGATCTTACCTAAATGGACATTGTCGTTGGGATACAGCACTTTACTGATGTTTTCGCTGATGTTCTTTTGCTCCACGGCTTTCACGTAGTCACCGCTATTGAAATAGTCAAAGTCAAATTCATCGGTGGCGGTGGCCTCCCACAGACGGAGGTTGTTTACATTGCCGACCTTGAAGCCGGGAATGGGGACATCCCAGGCAACTGCCAGTACGTCACGGGTGTTTACCCATTTGTGAATGTAGCCGGAGCCGTTTTGCGCCTCAGTGGTAACCTTGCCGCCAAAGCGGACGCGGTAATTGATCTCGGGACGCTTAATCTCCCAGGGACAGCCGTTTTTGCGCCAGTGATCGGGAACTTCGGTCTGGTAGCCTTTCACAATCTCCTGACGGAAGATCCCAAATTCGTAACGGATACCGTAACCGTAACTGGGGTAAGCCTGAGTGGCCAGAGAATCCATGAAACACGCCGCCAATCTGCCCAAACCGCCATTTCCCAGCCCCATATCGGGTTCCAGTTCGGCGATGTCTTCCAGGGAATAGCCCATCTCCTTGAGCATGTCGTAGCTTTCGTTATAGACATCGAGATTGATCAGGCTATTGCCCAAAAGGCGCCCGATCAGGAACTCCATGGAGAGATAGAAAACCTTCTTTACATCACGTTTGCGATACTCATATTGGGTGCGCAGCCAACGCTCGATCAGGCGGTCCCGCAGCGAGAGCGCCAGGGCATAATATACATCCCACTGCTCCACCGTGGTGGTATCCTTGATCAGAGAATACTCCAGATGATTCAGTAGCTTTTGCTTTATATCGGTTCCTTCCGCCTTGTCAGTGAAGAAGATGGAGGAATAGTCGTTCTTGGGTAAAAATCCTTCTTTCATGCTATATCAACCTTCTGTACACGAAATTGCGTGCTCGTCAGAAGGCGAATATAGGCGCTATCCTGTCAAGACTTTTCTGCTTCTCAGATCCCCCCCCTTACTAAACAGGGCTGCAATACGGCTTACTTTATACTGTTAGGAGGACCCTACTGACTAGTCTTTCCAGAGGCTCGACTCCAAGGCGGATAGACCTTTGAACAAAGCCCCGACAGAAGCCGGGGCAGGTATGAGTACTTAGTTATTCTTGGTCTGGACTTATTTGATGGGCACTATCTGTGGCCGGTGTTCCACTTCACTGATCGCCCTCAGAGATCGGATATCAAGCGGGATACCCTCAGCAGGAGCAGAGATAATCCCATCATCTGCTGTAACCTTGAAGAAACTCATATCATCCCGAGAGTAGTGAGTGTAGCTGTTATCATGCACAATTGCCAGTTCTGTCCACTGGGTGGCATAGGGGTCGGAAGCGCCCCAGACTTTATAGGCATACGCATCGGCTATCGGCAGCCAGCTCAGAACAGGCACGGCTGCATCGTTTAAGCTGATGCTTACTACGGGGCTTCCAGTTTCCTGGTAAACAGTGCCGGTAACCATGGCTCCAATCACCCAGTCTCCCCCGTATACCTGGAACAGCTCATCACCGATCTTTACATAGGACTGTTGGTAATTGCTATAATGATCGAAGAGAAGCGGCTTTGAGGTAGGGAGATTCTCGTAAGCAATGAAGAAGTAGGGCGTATCAATCATGACTAGCTGATTGGATAAATCGAAGACCGTAAGGCTCGCAGCCGGGAAGGAAACCTGTTCAGTGTATATGGGGATGCTGGTGGTGCCATCGTAAGAATAGATCACCAGATCCGCATCGGTTGCATAAAGTGCCGTGGTATCCGTAGCCAGGAGGCGCATGGACAATCCAGAGCCATAGTAGGGATTCCGGTAAAGGATGGTGGGACCAAA
>JAEWNJ010000045.1 GCA_023392795.1 Candidatus Cloacimonadota bacterium | reverse complement strand
AGCAAAACCTTGTCGCCAATCTCAAGTTCGCTGATCTGTTCAGGGGATAGGGGGAGAGTATAGTTATGAATCTTCATGGTGAGAACCTAGATCGTAATTTCAAGATGCCGGTGATCATGGCACTGCAAGTTAACCGCCACAGGCAGCGATGCGATGTGGCAGGGTTCAAAGAGGATGTGAACTGCCAGCGCGGTTAGATTGCCGCCCATACCCTGGGCACCTGTGCCACTCTGATTGATGCGCTGAAGAATGCTCTCCCCAAGTTTTGCATAGCGAGGTTCGGGATTCTTCAGTTGTTCAAACAATGCGGCCTTGGCCAGATAAGCACAGCGCTCAAAGTTTGCTCCCAGTCCGATCCCGATCACCAGGGGTGGACAGGCGCGAGACCCCGTGGCCAGGATTCGCTGCACCAGGAGATCCTCCAGGTCATCAGGACTAATCGTGGGGCTTAGCATCAGGTGAAAGCTCATGTTCTCAGCCCCGCCGCCTTTTTGGGCTATGCGCATCCGTAATTGATCTCCAGGCACCTGATTGATGTGCAGGATCGCGGGACTATTGGTGCCAGTGTTCTTCCGGTCAAAGAGGGGTTCAGTTACAATACTGGCTCTTAGGGGGCAATGCTTTGCTGCTGCTGCGGCTGCTTCGTCCGCGATCTCCTGGAGAGTGCCGGATGAAATGAGAACGTCACGGCCCAGATCAGCAATCACAATGGTGGTTCCGGTATCCTGGCACAGAGGGATGTGGTCAATGGGTGAGATCTCGTTGTTCAGCGAAATGGCACCAAGGACGTCAGCCACGCGTTCATCGGTCTCAATTTGCCTGGCTTTATCTATCAGGTCAATCACGGCGGGATCGTTGTGATATGTGATATGGATGATGGCATCGAAGATGGCTTGATAGATCTGCTCGCGGGGGATTATTCGCATGATTATCAGCTCTTCTTACGCCTTAACAGGTACTTCAGGAGCAGCTTGGCAATGTCTTCATCGGTGCCAACGGGGAGATACTCTATTTTATACTGGTGGCAGGCCTGTTTCAGCTCTCCGTAAAAACCTTGAAAGTGCTGCTGATACTCGCTGCGAATCTGCCAGGGATTCACGATTATGCGTTCACCGGTCTCGCTATCGATGAATTCTGTTTCGCGCCTGAGATCAAACTTGACTTCCTGGGGATCATAGAGGTGAAAGACGATCACTTCGTGCTTGTGGCTGCGGAAGTGCTTCAAAGCAGTGATGATCTTTTCCGGATCCTCCAGCAGGTCGGAGATCAGAATGATCAAGCCGCGTTTCTTTAGCGATTCGGCAATTTGATGCAGCGGACTGAGAATATCGGTCTGCTCCTCGGCTTGCAGTTGCACCAACCTAGCGAAGATTTGTGCTGTGTAAGAGCGAAATGCTTTGGGGGAAAGGGCAGAGGTTACCCGATGATTGAAGGTGATCAATCCGGCGGCGTCTTTCTGCGCGATCATCAGCCAAGTCAGGGATGCGGCAAGGCGCTTGCCATACTCTATCTTACTGATGCCGGAGGAATTGAAGAACATGGATTTGCTGTGATCCAGCAGGATATAAGCACGCAGATTGGTTTCTTCATCGTAGCGTTTTACATAGTAGCGCTCGGTCTTGCCGACTATCTTCCAATCCACATTGCGCAGAGATTCGCCAGGATTGTACTGACGGTGATCGGCAAATTCCACGCTAAAGCCATGATAGGGCGACTTATGCAGCCCGATCAAAAAGCCTTCAACAATCTGCTTGGCAGTGAGTTGCAGCCTTGATAGCTGTGCCAGAGCTTCATCGCTGAGTAGATTCACTAGTCGCCTTTCTTGGGGGGAAGCAACAAAGCAATGGGGATGACGACCGCGTAGGCGATGAGCAAAAGCACCGGGGATACATTGATCTCATTCAGGGTCATTACGAGATATCCTGCTATGAGGAGGATGGCTGCCACGATCAAGAGTATAATGTTGGTCTTGCCGAGATTGAGACGGTTGTGTTCTTTCTTGGACATCTTTTCTCCTTTACTGGAATCATGGGAAATATCACTAAACGGGAGTATCCTGTCTATACGAGCTAAATAAGTCAAGTTCTTTCTTTGGGGGAGTGGTAGCAGGCGTGGATGGAGCCGAAAACTTCGTCAGACAGCTCTGCTCGCACTTTTCCTTCGTGGACGACTACGGACTCCAGAATATTGATTTCTACCTCAATACGGCGATTTAGGAGCTTCATAAAATGCGGCCCGAAATTCATATCCCCGTACCAATAGATCAAATCTCGGTTGCTGTCGTCAATTGGGTTGCCGTCAATGCTTCGGTAATTGATGCAAACAGGCAGAACGGGACAGCGTGCGTTGA
This sequence comes from Candidatus Cloacimonadota bacterium, assembly GCA_023392795.1. GTDB lineage: Bacteria > Cloacimonadota > Cloacimonadia > Cloacimonadales > Cloacimonadaceae > UBA5456. The sequence goes on along the minus strand of JAEWNJ010000045.1, from coordinate 10,215 downwards.
TTGCCACCTGAAACAGTGACTTGCGAAAATCTTTTACAGTACGTCCGTCGGTGGAAGTACCCTCAGCAAAGAGGACAACCTTGAATCCTTGCGTGATGGCGTCAGAAAAGTTCTGGATTTCCTGTTTCAGGCTCACGGGACGTTTACGATTTGTGAAGAGTGATCCGCCGTATCGGGTGATGGGTCCCAGAAAGTAGTTATTGCCCATCTCCACTGAGGTGATGAAGGTCAATTCTTCCAGAGCGGCGAGGATGATGATATCGGTATAGGAGCCGTGATTGGCAACCAGCAGGTATGCTTGATCCCGCAAAGCTGCCAGGCGTTCCGGATGCTCTACCCGCAATGAAATGCGAAAGACTTTGATGAATTTACGCGCGATGCGGCTGGTATTCTTTACAAAAGCCTGGCGTCGTTTGATGGGATCGGGGTGGATCAGCTTGATAATGAGAGCGTGGGCGAAGAAATCACCTACCAAATAAAGGTGCTGGAGCAAGCGAAAACAGCGGGTCACGTTGGCGTCAATCCCTTGGCTTGCGGATGCGCTCCGCTTTCATGCTGTTCACATCCAGCAGAGTGAGGAAATCGATGCATTTGAAGCTGCGGTCCAGCGCTGGTGATCCGCATACTTTGGCACCGACTTTCAGGTATGAGTTCAGCAGCGAGGGGATTTTATCCTTCATATACAGATGCGAAATCTCTTCTTCCCACTGGGGCAAGACCTTGATCTGACGCTTCATTCCAGGCACTTTGAACTTTCCCTTGGGGGTCACGCGATGTTCATGGCTGAGGTGACCGTTCTGCAGCAGATAGTAGTATATGCTTTTGATCTCTTCGCGATCGGTGGTCTTGATGCTGGAGCAGCCAAAGAGGTAATTGGTGCCGCTGGCTTCGATATAGGCGGAGATGCCCTCCCAGAGCAGCGCGATGGTGATGCCATTGCGATGATCCGGATGCACGCAGGCACGGCCCAGTTCCAGCTTTACACCGGGTAAGCGCTTGATCATCTTCATGTGAAATTCGGTGGCAGTGTACCACTTCTTGGTATAGAGTGACGATTGCAGACGGTAGGTTCCGATCAGTTTGCCATCGCGTTTGTCGATGATGATCAGATGGTCGCAGAGCTTGTCAAAGCGGTCTTTATCCATGCCCGAGCGTTTGGATTTCTTGAGTAGTTCGCTAATGAAGACGTCGTGCCGGAGCTTCAGCGCGGCGAAGAGTTCCTCTTTGGAATCGGCAGTCTTCACGATGAAGTTCTTCTTTTCGATCACGATCGGGATGTGCGCGCGAAAGTGCTTCATGCGGTTTTGCTGCAGCAGCTTTATCAAAGCTGCCACATTGATTTTCGCTGTCGTCTGTAGCTTCAAAATCCCATATTCCCCTAAGCTGAATAGTAGTTTTAGCTAAGCTCTCCGATGCCTTTTATCTGTCAAGATGAAAAATCGGCATCATTCTGGCTGACGGAGCCTTGCATCGGTCAGTTACTGGTGTGCAATTATATAAGTGGAAGTCATCGCTTGTTCAGCTTTCCTCACTATTGTTGAATTTCTGCTTGACACTATTAGTGATACTTATACTATGGCTCCGCGTATCGAGATACGCTAATGAAATACAGGAGCTCTGATATGCTTGCTCAACGAATCAAAGAACTACGCCGGGCCTTGAACAAGAAGCAGATTGAGGTGGCGCACGATCTGCAGATCAATCCTTCCGCAGTCTCGCAGATGGAGAGCGGGAAGATCAATCCCTCCATCGACAATCTCTTGCAGCTCTGGCAGCTTTACAAGGTGGATTTGCACTGGCTGCTCACCGGAGAGGGCACGATGTTTGCCGATAGTAAGATTCAAAAGAGCCAATCCGCCAGCCGCAGTTGGGAGACCCTTCAGGCGATGCTCAATAAATCTCTGGAAGAGATCGCCCGCGCCAAGATGGATCTGGTGGATAGCGCGGTGATGGATATTCCCGTGGTGGGTGAGATCGCAGCCGGCCCCCCGGTGGAGAGCAATCTGCCGATCGCCGATACGGTCTCCATCCGCAAGGGACAGCTCAAAGGCTCTGTGGGCAATTTCATCAGTCTGCGGGTAAATGGCCATAGCATGGAACCTTCGCTGTATCATGACGACATCGTGGTGATCTATCAATGCAGCGATTGGGAAAAGCTCTCCGGCAAGGTTTGTGCCGTACGCATCGATGGAGCGATCACCCTGAAGATGATGACACTGGATCATCAAAGCCGCACCGTGGTATTGCTGCCGGTGAATGAAGAGTACAAGCCGATTCTGGTGAATCCCGAGGAACACAGCGATCTCACGCTGATCGGCAATGTAGCGTCCCTCTATCGGCGTTACAGCGCGTAAGTGATTCTTTAGGCTGAAGGCTCAGTTACATTCGCATCAGGCTTGGCTTCTGCGGGGTTCTGCTCGCCCAGGCTTTCCGCAAGATCCTCTTCGCTCTCGTCGGCGCTGATCAGTATCTTTTGTCCCGCGCGAACAAAGAGCATATCCTGAGTGCAGGTGAAGCCGGCCATGAATGCGCCGTTATCTTTACGCATCTTTTTCAGCGAGAGCCCCAGGATGATCAGATCGGCGTCCACAGAGCCGGCACAGACCACCTCGCTGAAGTTCTTACTTTCGGGTTTTGAAACCTTTTGAATGTTATTTGCTGAGATGGGCAATCTACCCGTGGCGATCAGCTCTTCCAATCCATCGGTGGTATTTGCCGAGCCTTGTTCGACCACGTCGAAAACCCTGATCTGGCAATCTTTCCATTCCGGATGACCGATCAGGATATAGGCCAGCAGGATCATCAGATTGGCATTTCGATAGTCACCTTTGGTCAGCCAGATATCGATCAGTCTGCGAAAGCCGAAATGCCGGGTACCACTGCGCAGAATCAGGGCGTTCAGGCTGGTGATGGCGGCGAAATAGCAGCCTTCGATGATAGGCGCGATCTCTTCGGGATTGTCCTTGTAAAAGCTGAAAAGAATGCTGTTGTTATCCATGCCAGTGATGCCCGGGATCTGCACGATCTGCGCCACAGCGGTCTTGAAGGTGGGCGCCACGATGGTATCCACATAGAATCCCGCTTCGCTTACATGAGCTTTATTGATCAGGTTTTGCAGTATCTTCTTGGCTTCATTGTTTGTTGCGATGGTCAGGGGGCCGCGGATGTAATGAATGTACGACCCAAATCCGTAGTGATGGCTTAGCCAGCGCAGCAGGTTGAACGACGCCACGCGGTCGTCGGAAAACTCCGTGATCGCCACGATGGAGGGGCGCCAATTTGACATATCGGGGGTGCTGCCGCGTTTCTGAATGGCGATCTGCAATTTACGTGTGCTTTGAAACAATACTCCCCGGAAGACCATCGAGAGATTCCGCTCGCCAGTTTTCGTTTTATTCAGCCACATATAAGTCAGCGCCATCATGGTCAGCGCGGCAATGGCATACGCCGGCTGCATCATAAACATCATCAGAAAGCTCGCTACTGCCCCCAAAAGTGAGGCGTACCACTTGGTTTTGAAGGTGGGGCGATATGACGGATTACCGGCAAAATGCTCCAGAAAGCTGATACTGCACAGCGTGCCATAGGTGATCATGAAAAACATACTGATAATCTGCGCCACAAAGTCGATATCGCCCAGGGCAACAAAGAAGATCAGGATCGCCGCGGTAACCCAGGTGGCGTTTGCTGGTTCGTTAGTTTCACCTTTGCCGCGGCTGAGAAACCGGTTCCATCCGGTCGAGGGGAAAAAGCTGTCTGCGCTCAGAGCCTGCAAGGTGCGAGGCGCCACCAGGATCGATCCCAGAGCGGAAGAGAGCGTTGCCGCGCCCAAGCCGATGAAGACCGAGGGTCCCCACAATGAGATCCGGCTGAGGATGAATTGATCGGCGGTCATATCGGCGGGAGTGGCGCTGCGGGCGATCTTTATCACCAGCAGGATATAGACCACCAGACCGGTCAGCGTGGCCCCCAGGGTTCCCAACGGGATGGATTTGCGGGGATTCTTCAAGTCCCCCGCCAGCCCCACTCCGGCCGTCATGCCGGTAAAAGCGGGGAACACAATGGCAAAGACGCGAAAGAAGCTATCGGGATTGTCCACCTTGTTAAAAAGCCCCAGGGTGTAGTCTGCGGGTAACATACTGCGTCCGGCAAAGATGAGCATTAGTGAAGCACCCAGCGTGATCACGATTGCCCAAAGAGCACTGACCCCGATCGAAGCTCCCTTGCGGGAAATCAAGATCGACAGCCCGATGGCCACCGGTAGCGAGATCATGCGCACATCGGGTACAATACCGGTGTACTCCTGCACCAGGGGAAAGAGGGGACGAAATGTCTCCGCGAAAGCGATCAGATAGAAGGCTACTGAGATCGCCTGGGATAGATATAGCGAGATCCCGATAGTGCCGCCTAGTGTGCTGCCGAAAGACCTCGAAATGATGTAATACTCACCCCCGCCACGCACCTTCAGATTGGTGGCGATCTCGGCAATGGCAAGCCCTGTGGGGATGGTGATCATGTGCCCAATCAGCACGATCATCATCGCTCCAAGCATGCCCACGTGTCCCACCGCATATCCAAATCGCAGGAACATCACAGCACCCAAAATGGTGCTGATGGCAGCCAGAAATACCGGGGCTGTTCCGAATCCGTGTCCGCTGTTAGAGTTTTCCATCGGCATAGCTATCTCCTAACGCAATAATCCAGCAAATTACACCCCTCAGACATCCCAGAAAGCATCTGACAGGCGTAGGTGTCACTATGGCAGGCAAGGATTTTTTTGGCAAGCTAAATCGCAAGCCCATCCCGCATCCTCACACGGGGTGACCGCTTATCAGCTTGAACTGAAGAATTGTCTTGACTGTTTGTGAGGGAAGAGAGTACTGGAAAAAAAGGATATTGACGCTTGCCGTCAAAAGGATGTTGTAATGAGAATAGTGATCCTGCTCTGCGTACTACTTACGCTCTTTGCCTGCGCTCCCAAGGCCGAGGAATTTACCGAAGCCGATAAAACGGAGATCATCAATCTGATCGAAGCTAATATGAAGAAACTGCAAGACTCCGCAAATGCACTCGATACCTCCGCCCTGGAAGAGTTTCTGATCCCCGGTCCGGCTGAAAACTACTATATGATTGGCGCTGCCTACTCCAAGGAAGAACTGATCTCAGCCACCCAACAGGAATATGCCGGATATGCCACGCAAACCCTCAGTGTGACTGATCACACCGTCAAAGTTCTGGATCCCAACACCGCCATCTGGTTTGGACAGATAGCCGCCGGCAGCACCGACAAGGAAGGTCTGGAATACAAGCTAACCTTTACCGATACCTGGCTCTGGGAAAAGAGCGGCGATACCTGGCAGGTCAGCCATTTTCACGAATCCTGGGAATAGCATCTAATCCCGTATCCCCTACTTTAGAAAGTGTTCAGAAGCCCTCTAAAGGCTATTTGGACACTTTTTGTTTCGTTACACGTAAAAACAGATTGACAGATACTACCGCCGCAGATATGTTTCGCCCATTAACGAATAGGATGTGATATATGAATGCACTACAGTTATTTAAGGGACTCGCAGATGAATCCCGACTCCAGATCCTCGCGCTACTGAAACAAAAAGCCTACTGCGTGGAAGATCTGGCGGTGAACCTCTCTCTGGCTGAATCAACCGTCTCCGCGCATTTGAAGAAACTTCAGGCGGCGGGACTGGTCTATAACCGAAAACAGCAGTATTATAGTGTCTATTACCTGAAGGAAGAAGCGCTGCAGCTAAGGCTTGCCGATCTGATTCCCGAAGCGCAAACTGCACCCAAGGACGCTCATGCCATTCTGCGTGAAAAGGTGCTGAAAGCCTATTTCCGGGATGGTGTCTGTTTCCGTCTGCCCGTGCAGAACAAAAAGCGCTGGATCGTCTATGAAGAGGTTATCCGGCTCATTGAGCCCGGCCGCGCGTACCAGGAGAAGGAGCTAAACGCCGTCATCACCAAGATCCACGAGGATTACTGTCTGATCCGCCGCGAACTGGTGGAGGAAGGAGTGTTGGAGCGCTCCGAAGGCATCTACCGCCTGGTGGATCGCTATTGGGAAAAGCCCGGGTTTTATCAGAAGATCTGGCTGGGCGAGATGGATATGCGGCTATCTCCAGAAACGCTCAGCTAACCTTTGCCAACCTGGTTTGAGGCGATCCTTTTGGGATCATCCCCAACCGGTTCTATGATCTTCCTATCTTTAGATTCATACGCATTCGGTGAGCCTCCCATACACCGGTCATACGATTGTACGACCGGTGTTCGACCGGTGTATGGTAGGCGTACGAACTACAAGATAGCAAAAGGTAAATCAATGAGAATTGAGAATTGGCTGCGCACACTGATAGATAGAGGGTTTTTTTCAGTGGAGACAGAGTAATGAACAATGAAAATGACCAATGTATGGGAGGCGTATCATCTACAAGATAGCAAGGGGGGTATTGAGTCAAAAAAATCCATGCAAACAGTGTCTATGTTGCAAGCGCTTAGGTGTAAGAAAGATTAGTCAAAGAGAATAACTGACTGGATCTGACGTATTCAGTGAGGGTCGATATACAGATTTGCAGAATCAGGTATAGACCACACACTGCCATTCTCATCTCTTAACAGGGCTTGCTCAATATTTCTCTTGACATAGCAGTCGAATCTACGAATATTTGCGCATAAAATGTATATTGTAGCAAGTGTGCGAGTCTACTCTTCGAACCGGCATATATTTAGCGAGCTAAAACGAACGCGCTTCAGTTGGCTTGGTTCGCCTTCGGTATAGAGCTAATCTTGCTGCTTTTTTGGTAGCCAGGGAATAATTATATTTATGATGTTTACAGTTTTCGGTATGGGCATTTTTGCTCCAGAGCCCACTGCAGGTATCTTAGGAACCGGTACCTTTTAGGAGAGCTGTGCTTGTATTTACTCCTTAGATTTTCATCAAAGATAAACGAGCTTATCCCTCATATCGGAAGGGCTCTGGTACATCGTAAGCACCTCGTAGGAGAAGAGAAATGAAGAACTGCTTATCAGGTCTGCTTTTAACAATGTTTTTGGCAGCCTTCTCGTTTACTTTTGCCGATACTATTCAGATCGGCACCGGCACCCGCACCACAGACAGATTTCCCATACAGGCGGGTAGTAACTATTCATACACACAGCAAATCTATCCCCGCGCTCAGATCAACAGAGCGGGAAGCATCGAAAGAATCCGTTTTTATTACACTGGAGGAGCTGTAAACAACTCCAGGGATTGGGTCATCTATATGGGGCATACTAACAGAAGCACCTTTGATGGTGCGGTAAGCTGGGTAGCTGTGTCGGGTATGACCATGGTCTATAGCGGTGATGTATCCTCCCAGCTGCCGGCAGTAGACAATTGGATGGAGATCACTCTTGATACCCCATTCAGCTACAATAATATAGACAATCTGGTGATAGCCGTGGATGAGAACACTGCCGGTAGTGGCAGTATGTATTGGGGCTCCTATGAGACCGGAGCCAGTGGAAACAACACTTGCATCAACTATCATAGTAATACCGACAACCCCAATCCTGCATCGCCCCCGATGTCCCTCGCCAGATTCAATATCTGCAACCGGATTCAATTGTCTTTCACCGATACCGTCGCCCCTTCTGCTCCCACGCTGATATCGCCGGCACACAATAGCAGTATGATTCCCGTGTGGGAAGAGCTGGTCTGGTCTGCTGGTACCGGAGCTGGAGACGCCAGATCCTATGATCTCTATCTGGATACCGTAAATGGCAGCACTCTGGTTCTCAGCGATTTCTCCGGCACTTCCTACGCTCCGGATCTTGCCCACTCAAGCACCTACTACTGGAAAGTAGTTGCCAAAAACCCCGTGGGAGATTCGCCTCCTTCTGCTGTTCGCAGCTTTAGCACAATGCCGGATAACACCATCTATCCTGATCCCGATACTCCCTGGCTGGAAGCTTTTGGTACTACTAGCTCCGATTGGCCACCAAGCGGATGGAGCCAGTTGACAGGACTGTATGGAACAAGTCCCATTGCCGGAACGCAGTGGGTTCAGGACGATTGGTTGAACCAGGCTAGCCCCGTAAACAAAAGTGCCAGGATCAATCTGTGGGGCGGTAGCAGGGCTGGCTGGTTGGTGAGTCCTCCCATCGGTATCCCCGGTGATGGATATGAGCTCAGTTTCGATCTTGGTCTCACTCTCTTCGATAGCACCAGCCCCATTGATCCCACCGCTTCTTTGGATGAAAGACTCCTTGTGATCGTCAGCGATACTCCCATTATGCGAGAAAGCACCATCCTGCGCGAGTGGAACAACACCGGCTCGCAGTATGTATTCAACGATATTCCCCATACCGGGGCAAGTTTCTCTATCCCGCTTGAAGGCATCAGTGGCACCAAATACTTTGCCTTCCTGGGCATGTCCACCGTAGCCGGTGGTAGCATGGATCTCTTTGTGGATAACGTAAAAGTGAGTGAAATCTACATTCCCCTCGCAGGCTCCACCTATGAATATCCCTATCCGGTCAGCCTCCCATTGGTCGATTTCGCGGGCGATACATCCCTTTATGGCGATGACTACAACAGTGACTGGGTAAGCCCTACCAACAATTACCTTCAGGGTGATGATATGGTGCTGCAATTCACTCTGGAGCAATCCAGTATGCTCAGCGGAACCCTGGTAGCCAGCACCGGAAACTCCATAGGTATGCTTATCGTGAATAGCGCTCCGAACCCGGTAAATCCGCCACCCGTGCTTGCTGCTGCCATCAGCGGATCATCCACCACTGCCATCCTGGCAAACACTATACTTGAGGCTGGAACTTACTCCATCCTGATCTCCACCTGGCCCAACCCTCAATCCGTAAGCTTCCTGTTGAACCTCAATGCGGTACCCTACGTGCTAGCCAGCCCAGGAGCCCCCATTTTGCAATTCCCTGCTCACAATGCTACAGACATTCCCCGGGCAGGTTTTGAGCTGGTTTGGGCTCAGGATCCCGCAGGTGGCACTCCACACTATTATGCTCTTTATATGTCTATGGACCCAGCAAATCTTGAGAACGATTATTACTTTGAAGTGCCAAATACCAGCTTCGATCCGGTTGTTCAAGGCTATATGTCCTTTGATTATAGCCAACGCTGGTATTGGACGGTAGAAGCCATCAATGATGAAGGTTCCGCGCTGCAGCAAGAGCCCTCCTCGTTTGTGATTCGGGATACCCCCCCGCCGATTACCTCATTTCCCTGGAGCGAAGATTTTGAGGATAGCGTCTTCCCGCCGGATGATTGGTTCGTTTACAACGACGACCCCAATCCCATCTCCTGGAGCCGCACGACCCTGAGAAACTACAGTCCTGAAGGTACTGCCTCTGCCTATCATCGTTATGATGGTAGTAACAATGCCTCCGGCTGGCTGGTGACTCCTGCCTTCCAAATCCCGCCCAGGGGCACATACTTCCTTAACTTCTGGAGAAGCAATGCTTTTCCGACCTATTGCCAGTACAACGGTGTCTGGATTGGCAGTTCCAATGACCCCAATCATACGAGCTGGACGGAGATCTGGACTGCTGATGCTGGATCCACAGACTGGGTCAATACCGAGATCAGCCTTGATCCATACCTTGGCAGCACAGTCCGCTTTGCCTTCGTGTATAACGGCCATGATGCCGATAACTGGTTTTTGGATGATATCAGTGTCTACAACGCCTTCCCGGACGATCTCCCGCCCACTATCACCCACCTGCCTTTGCTAAACAGTCCCTTTGCGGATGATCCCTACAGGGTCGAAGCGCAGATCATGGATGATACCACGCACAATAGTCCCATCGTCCTGGCTGAGCTATACTACAGTACAGACTTAGGCGTCTCCTGGGCGGCGGCAATTCCCATGATTCAGAGTGAAGACAGCTACCATGCAGATATCCCGGCTCAGCCAATGGGTACAATTCTGAAATACTACATCTACACGGAAGACTGCGAAGGGAACTCCGCTCAAAGCGATACCTATGCCTTTGAGATAGCCGATCCCACCTGGTTGCGATACAGTCAAAGCGTAGACAATTACGTCTCCTATAACGCTGGTTTTGGTCCCACCATCCTTTACCGGAATCCCTACTATGGCTCTGGATTGTCCATGCGCCTCCTGGCTACGGATACCACGGCACTTTATGCAACCGATGCGGATCTGGTGATCTATTCTTACGATGGCA
>JAEWNJ010000033.1 GCA_023392795.1 Candidatus Cloacimonadota bacterium | reverse complement strand
TGCTCTCCCGCCAATTGCGTGAACAGGATTCACTTCTGGTCAATGTGGAAAATGTGATCAAGGCCCCGTACATTGCCGAACTGCAAAAGCAGATCGTGGATACCCAGGCCCTTATCACCAAGCTGGTTACGAAGAATGAATATCCTCTGGACCACCCACAGATTTTGCTGCTTAACCGGGAGATGGAAAACACCAAGGCGACGCTGGACCGCGAGATTCGCCGTTTGGTCTCAGCCTCTGTGGTAAACGATCCCCTGGCACGACGCAGTGACCTTTTAGGCAGGGTTATTCAAGCCAATATCGATCTTGAGCTTGCCCGAACCAGAGTGAACGGATTGGAACAGACTAAGGATATGTATGACCAGCGCATCATCTCTCTGCCCAATACCGAGCTCGAACTGGCCAGGCTATCCCGCAATATGCTGATGGATAGCAAGATCCACGGCATCATGATGGAGAAGTATGAGGATGCCAAGATTGCCGAACAGGCAAAGGTTGGCAATATCCGCATCATAGATTTTGCAGATATGCCCTCAATACCCATCAAACCAAGAGTATCCATGAATATTCTGGTTGGTTTGATTCTGGGTGTGGGTTTGGGGATCGGTGCAGCCTTCCTGGTGCACTCTCTGGATACCAAACTGCGCACTTTGGAAGATATGGAAAGCTATGTGCAGCTACCGATCATGGGTACCATCCCTCTCATCCGCGAGGCTGAAGGAAAGCTGGCTGAGTTCAATTCCATGATCGAACGGGCGGAGGGTGAAAACAGGGAGCAGCTTACTCGTTCCATGCACTTCGTGCTGCAGCAGCTGGTCTCGCACTACGCACCCAAATCTCCCATCGCGGAAGCGTATCGCACACTCAGAACTAATATTCTGGCTCGCAAGGCTGAGGGCAGTACAACGCTCTTGATCACTTCTTCCGGCCCCAAGGAAGGTAAATCCACTACCATCTCCAACCTCGCCATTACCTTGGCGCAGATGAATGCCAAAGTCGTTTTGATCGACATGGATATGAGACGTCCGACCGTCCATTCCAAGTTTGCACTCGATAAAGAGAACGGCTCTTCAGACTATCTGATCGATCCGGACGTTACGATCGACCAGGTGGTGAAAGATTCCGGCATACCCAATCTCAGCATTATCACCAGCGGTTTTGTACCTCCGAATCCTTCAGAATTGATCGCCTCTCCCAGGCTGGATGCCATGATCTATGAGCTACGCAAGAAGTACGATTATATCTTGTTTGATACTCCTCCCGTGATCGCGGTTACCGACGCCTTGATTCTAACCAAGAAAGTGGATATGACCTTCATCGTGGTTCGCTGCGGTTACACAGAAAAGAACATCATCAAACGCACCAAGGAATTGATGGAAAACGTGGATGCCAGAATCGACGGTATCATCGTGAACAGCATCTATGTACAAAAGTACTATAGCAAGCAGAACTACTACTATTACTATTACTATTACTACTATTACTATGGCGATGAGGTGCCCAAAAAGCAGAGAAGGAATGTTAACCGCTTCTTACGCAAAAATAAATCTGTTTCTTGAGGTGCTCGGGCACCTGGATAACGGCTATCATCAGGTCAATACTGTGCTAAGCAGTATTGACCTTTTTGATGATGTGAAATATGTTTTGACAAAATCAGGCTCACTGAAATTGTGGTCAAACTTGCCTGAGCTAAATGGAGCGGACAATCTCATCTGCCGCATCGGCAACCACTTGAAAACAAGGTATCAGGTTCCCTTCGGGGCTGATATCAGGCTGGACAAGAGGATTCCGGTGGCCGCGGGATTAGGGGGTGGCAGTTCCAATGCCGCTTCCGCGATTGCTGCTCTGGATCAGCTCTGGCAATTGCATCTCTCTGAGGCAGAGAAACATGAGGCTGCAGCCAGCTTTGGCAGCGACATCAATTTCTTCCTCGTGGGAGGTACCGCCCTTGGCGAAAACAGGGGCGAAAGGATCAGTGCCATGAGCGATATACTGATAGACAATATATTGCTCGTGAATCCCGGCATCGCGATAGCCGCCGGTAAAGCTTATGGCGCCACGGAGCTCCCGGCTCCTGGCGAGACAAAGCTATTTGATCCGCAAAATCCGATCGCTACGATGTTTAACAGACTGGAAGCTGCGGTACGCAAGCTGTATCCGGAAGTGGACAGCCTGATCAAAGGGATTGCTGCTTTTGGTGCCAAACATAGTATGTTAAGCGGTAGTGGATCCACCTGTTTTGGAATTTTTGATGATGCAGTTGACATGGCCAGGTGCCGTAGTCACTATGAGAAGATGGGATATTTTACCCATGTAACGCGAACGATATCCAGGAGTGAGTACAAAGCATGTTTTCCAAGCTAAAGCTTATCACAGGAAACGCCAATCGTCCTCTGGCCGAAGAGGTTGCCCGTCATGCGGGTATCCCATTGGGCGATATTGATCTATTCAAGTTTTCGAACGATGAATCGTTTGTGAAGATCAACGATAACGTGCGCGGGGCAGATGTCTTTGTGATTCAGCCCACCAGCTATCCGGTGAATGACAACCTCATGGATCTCCTCATCATCATCGACGCCTTGAAGCGCGCCTCAGCTCAACGTATAAACTGCGTTATTCCCTATTACGCTTATGCCCGCAGCGACAAAAAGGATCAACCCCGTGTGCCGATCACGGCCAAGCTGGTGGCAGATCTGATCACCGTCGCGGGGGCGGATCGCGTAATCACTGTAGATCTTCATGCCGATCAGATTCAAGGTTTCTTCAATATTCCCGTGGATCATCTTTATGCCATTCCATCCTTTGCCCGCTATTTCAAGAGCATCATGCAGATGGAAGACATCGTGGTGGTCTCTCCTGATTCCGGCGGAGCAAACCGCGCCCGAGCCCTGGCAAAAAGACTGAATTGCTCTCTGGCCATTGGCGATAAAAGACGTAGCGGCAATAACGACCAAACCGAACTGTTGAATATCATAGGCGACGTAGCCGGTAAAACTGCCATCCTTTTCGATGATATCATCGATACCGGCGGCAGCCTGATCAAGGTGGCACGTGCATTGCAGGAACAGGGAGCCAAGAAGATCTTTGCCGCCTGCACTCACGGCGTTCTTTCCGGAAACGCGGTGAATGCCCTGGAAGCATCGCCCATCGAAAAGCTTTTCATCACCAATACGATCCAGCTGAACGAAGATAAACGCAACTGCAAGAAGATCGTACAACTCTCGATAGCGGAGATGCTGGCTATTGCCATCAAGAAGATCCACATCGAGGAATCCATTAGTATTTTGTTTAGATAGTAAATAAATGGAGGAATAAATGATATTTACTCTGAATGCTGACCCCCGAAATACCGTAAAGAAGAGCGATCTAACCGCGCTCCGCGCCTCCGGTATGATCCCCGCCGTCGTATATGGCGCGGGAATGGAAGCCACCAAGCTTTCCATAAATAACGCCGAGTTTATGAAGTGTTACAAGAAAAGCTTCGCCGAACTCGCTTTCTACGAACTGGATATGGCCGGCAAAAAGTACCATACTGTGCTCAAAGAAAAGCAAGTGCATCCTGTGACCAGAAACTTCCTGCACCTGGATTTCATGGTGGTGGATAAAGACAGCACCATCGAAGTGGATATTCCGCTGCATATCGTTGGCGAAGCTGCCGGGATCAAGGAAGGCGGTTTCATGGATGTTATCCAGCGCACAGTGAAAGTGATCTGCAAGGCCAGTGATGTGCCCGAAGGCTTGGAATTGAACGTTTCTGACATGAAAGTTGGCGACACCAAACACATCCGCGATCTGAAAACGGGAAGCTGGTCCTACAGGGATGCCGATGACGTCACTCTTGTGGTTATCCATGCCAAGGCCAGTGCCGAAGTAGCTCCTGCTGCTGAACCCGAAGCCGAAGCCAAGAAAGAAGACTAATCCACTAAATGAATCTGGTATTGGCATTGGGCAATCCCACCGGAAAGTACAGATATACACGCCATAATATTGGCTTTATCTGTGTGGACAGGTGGGCGGAAGAACACGGACTCAGCTTCAGTTCAGGTGATCTCTTTGATCACTTGATCTACAAGCACTCTGTGGTCATCAAGCCCAATACCTATATGAATCTATCCGGCAAAGCCCTGAAAGCAGCCCTGTTAAAGTGGAAGATCGAAGAGAGCCTGGTCGTGCATGATGATATCGAACTGGAAGCCACAATGCTTAGAATCCGCAACGGTGGCGGCGATGGTGGTCACAACGGCTTGAAATCTCTGTTTGAAGTGCTTCCGCCTTCAGAACTCAGACGCATTCGCATCGGCATCGGACGCTCAGCGGAAGTGCCCGCGGATGTGTATGTCCTGAACGATTTCGAACCCGGCGAGCTGGATAAGTACGAAGAAAGCCTAAAACTGGTATCCCGTTTTCTGGATACCTATAGCAAGTACGATTTCAACCAGGTGTTGAATGACTACAGTAAATGGAAGAAATCCTATTCCGGTGGAAAAGCTGCCGGAATCACAAGTCCAAAGGAGGAAAAGGATGATCAAGGATTACGAACTGATGGTGATCTACAGCCCGAAACTCAATGCAGATGAAGCCAATGCCGCCAATGAGGCCGTGTTGAACCAACTGCGTGACAGCGGAGCGGAAATCATCAAGACCGATCCCTGGGGAAAGCGCATGCTCGCCTATCCCATAGAGAAGGTACAGGAAGCTTACTACTATGTGAACTATTTCAAGATGGACAGCCTCGCTGTGAAAGCCTTGAGACAGCAGTTCAATATCAACGAAGCTATTATCCGTCATATGTTCGTCGCTCGCGGCGAATAAGGAGGAAAATACCATGGCAGATCTAAAGTT